>DASUBC010000176.1:0-5653 GCA_035763465.1 Thermomicrobiales bacterium | reverse complement strand
CAGCGTCAGCGTCGTGCCCATGCCCCGGTCATCATGGCCGCTGCCCGCTTGATGCACGGCGCTGTTGGTGGCGATCATGACCTGGGCGAGGTTCTCGCGCGGGTCAACGTCGGGGTCGCTGGCATAGAAGCGGGCGAAGAGATTTTCGATCGCCAGGGCACTGGCGACTTCGCCGCGCGCGTGCCCCCCCATGCCGTCCGCGACGGCGTAGAGCAGACCCAGGTCGTCGGTGCGGTCGGCAAACTCATTAACCAGATTGCCGAGCGCGTCCTGGTTCGTGGACCGCTGGCAGCCTACATCGGTCAGACCGACGGAAGCCGCCTGCAACGCGCCGCTACTGCTGTGAACCTCGGCAACCGAAGGCGCTTCGTCGTGCGCTGTGTCCTGCTCATCACTCATTGCTATGGCCCGGTAATCACGATACTTTTGATAATCGCGACAAAGTCGTCCGAATGGGCTGAGAACTGCCCCTGGATCGCGGCGAACTGGAAGAAGTAGAGCGCCTGCCCGTCCAGCACGACCGCCGCGTCGAGCTCGGTGAACTTCGTGCCTTTCTGCGAGGTGAAGTCGTACTGGTCGGACGTGTATCCTGGCTGGCCGCCAATCGTGGCGGCGCTCACGGTCGAGTTCGCGGCGGTGGAGTTCGGGTCGGTTTGCATTGCCGCGTCCAGTTCCTGCTGCACGCGCTTCTGCGCGGTCATCCCCGCCGGTACACTTGTCGTCCAGGTCACGGCGAAGAGCGCCTTACTGTCCGGCGAGATAAAGGTTGCCGTGCCCGCCTGGTCATCCGACGATTTTTGCCAGCCGGCCGGCACCGTGAACTTCAGCCCCACCGACTGCACCGTATAAGTCGAGCCGCCGCCGGTCGAACTGCCGGTCGTCGCGGTCGGCCGCGGCGCCGTTGGCTGGACCGCCGTCGTAGCCGCGCGCGTTGGCGCTGGCGCGGTGGTTGGCGTCGGCGCTCTGGTCGGCACGGGCGCGGTGGTCGCCGTCGCGGCTACGGGTGTTGGCCCGGGCGGTGACGGATTGCCGCCGCCGCTGCCCTGCGTGACCGACGCGCTGGCGGCGGCTGTCGGCGCCGCGCTGCCCGTGGTGGGCGTCGTGGCGGCAGCGGCGACCGCGGTCGTCGGCGTCGGTTTGGCGGTGGCGCTCGTGGCGAGCGCCTGGGCGGTCGCGGCGACGTTCGTGCTAGCGGCGATGGCCGTCCCCTGTAGTCCAGGTGTCGCGGTCGCGCTACTCCGGCCGCGCACAAACAGGAAGGCGCCGCCTGCGCCACCAAGACAGAGGAGGAGCAACACCGCAACCACGCCGGCCAGCACCAGGGGCATCGTGCTTGACTTGCGCTGGGCTGGTGGCGGAGGGGCGACGGGCGCAACGGGCGCCGGTGGCGTGCTCCACGCGGGCGGCGGCCCCATGGGCGGCGGCTGCGCCGCCGCGAAGCGATCACCGGCAACGACGGTGGCGTTGCTGACGCCGCCCGCCCCAGCGACCACCGTGGCGTCGCTGACCACTCCCGCCGGCGCGATGCCGGTGGCGCGGAGTTGTGTCGTGCCGATCTGGACGACATCGCCTTCACGCAGCAGCTGCGTGCCATTAATCGGCTGGCCGTTGACCCGCGTGCCGTTGGCCGAGCCGAGATCGGTCACGAATACCTGACCATCGCGCACCTCGAAGCGCGCGTGCTGGCGCGACGCCTGCGAATCGTCCAGCGTCAGATCAAGGCCGGGCTGCCGGCCGGCGATCTGCGTCGGCCGATTCAGCGAATATTCTCGGCCGGCGAGCGGCCCACCCTGGATGATCAGGCGTGGCACAACGCCGCCTGGCAGTGGGCCGGTGCGCGTCTCGTGCAGGTCGGTCGTGACCGTCGCGCCGGCCGGCGCCGATCCGCCTTCGACTACGAGCACCGTGTCCCCGATCTGAATGCGGTCGCCGGAATGAAGTGTCTGGCCGGTAGTGACGGCCTGCCCGTTGACCCGCGTGCCGTTGGCCGAGCCCAGGTCCGTGACCGTCAGCTGCCCATCGTGCAGATCAAGGCGCAGGTGATGCCGCGATAGACGCGCGTCGTCCAGCACAATCGTGTTATCGTCCTGCCGGCCGATCGTGGCGTTGGCGCCCGTGAGCGTATAGGTTTGACCGGCGTGCGGGCCACTTTCGGCGCGGAGGCTGAATGGCGCGCTCATCACAAATCCGCTTCCCTCTCACTCATCTCAGATACCCGGTTGCCCGCGCGGATTATTGTGTCGCTACAACTAACGTTTGAAATCCACCTGCTGTTTCGGCAGCGATTGGGTTCGCCAGGCCCAGCGGTCTTGTTCGTCGCTCCACCTGCCTACGGCCGTGTACGAGTCCCTGGCACGCGGCGCGGGAAAGCCAGCGCTCACCCCAGCGCAACCTGCAAGCGTGTTGCCTGATGATGGGAGTGTAGTTGCGTACGTGCGCCAGCGTCAACTCTTGCGCGCACCCTGGCCGCAAAATCCTCCCACAAGTACTATGTGCGAGTAGCGAGTAGCGAGTTTCTCGTCATCAGCACGATACTGGGCTGCTGGCGTGGCGCCAGTGACGCGGAACCCTCTATTCCCTACTTTCTACTCGCGCCGGTTGCAAGAACCGCTGGACGAGCTGGTCGGGGCCAAATACAACATCAATATGAACGTCATACTCGGCCCAACGCTCGAAGAAATCTTCTAGCCGGGCGGCATACCATTCCTCGCCGCCGCCCGCGTGCCACTCCCATTCCGCGCGCACCTGGACAGCCAGTTTGCCGGCCGGGTCATAGTACGTGAATGGGTAGTCCACGAACTCGACCTTGTGGCAGATAGGGCAGCGTTTGAGGTTGAAATGCCCGGCGATCAGGCGCTGCACCAGCCCCGGTGATTCCTGCGCGTTGAGGAAGGTGCAAATCGGCACGTAGTGGATGATGCTGCATGTCGGGCAGCGCAGGTCGAGCTCGGTCCAGGCCGTGGCTAGGGGATCAAGCGTGAGTTGTGTCTCGTCAGCCGCGCTGGCGTTCGTGCGGTCAGACTGGGCTTCTTCGGCCGTTGCGATCAACTCTCGGTCTACATCGGCCAGCTCCCGCTCGGAAACCGCTACCTCTTGAAGAGCTTCGGCCTTGCGTGGGGCAGGTTTGCTCTGCTTCTTCGGTGTCACTGTGTCTTCCTCGCTGTCTAGATAGGCGCGTGCCAGCAGGGGCAATGGGCTGTTGGCCCCTGGTCACCGTGCCAGGCATAACGCATAGTTGGGCTTAAGGATAGGTGATGGGCGCAGACTCGTCCACCAATCAGCTGACGGTGGCAATCTTCGAGACAGCCGCGTGTTGTACCGCACGGCGAGCGGCCTTTTGCCGATAAAGCCGTTTATCCGCCGCCGCGATCAGGGAGATGGCTCGATCGCCGTCGCTGCCAATCGTCGCGATACCATACGAGACCGTCGGCAGCGGGAATTCATTGCCTGACGCTTCGAAGACGGAGGCGGCAGCGGTCGCGTGCATGAGTCGGCTGACACAGAGTTCGGCATCGAGACTGCCCTGTCCAGGGAGAATCATGGCGAACTCGTCGCCGCCATACCGGGCGACCAGACCAGCGGGCGGGCAGGTGCGCTCGAAGATTGTCGCGAGCGTACGGAGGGCAGCATCGCCGGTCAGGTGACCGTGGGTATCGTTGAGCTCCTTCAGACCGTCCACGTCAATGAGCACGACCGAGAGCGTCGTGCTGTCGTGGGCAGCGCGGGCGAGCTCGATTTCCAACTGATCGTAGAAATGCCGATGATTGGCGACCCCAGTGAGGCCGTCAATCGTCGCCGTGCGCTTGAAGTGGTCGTGCAACCGGGCCAGTTCAATCACCTGGGCTAGTTGCTGCGCGACAATATTCAGCAGCATTTCATCATCTTCAGTAAATGCGCCAGCAAGCCGGTTCTCCGCGTTGATCACCCCAATCGTCCGGCTCTCGGTGAGCAATGGCGCGGCCAGCTGGGCGTGATGGTCCCGGCCAGGGCACGGATAGTGGCGCGGGTCATGTTCGGTATCCGCGATCCGCACCGTCGCCTGATGACGCGCGACCCAGCCGATGACCCCCTGACCGGCCGGTACTCGGACCTCAGTGCCCGCGGGTTGATATTGCCCTTCCGCGACTCGCGTATAGAGTTCGCCAGTCAATTCGTCGAGAAAATAGATCTCGACAGTGCTGTTGTCGAGTTCACGGCGCAAGAGTTCACTGACACGCGTGAGAAACGGCTGCAGCTCGGTGACCGTGCCGATCATCCGCGCGACCTCGTAGACGATTGTCATCGCCCGCGTATTCGCTTCCGCGACGCGCCCGGCCAGCGGGTGCCGGGTCGGCTGATGCCCATCCTCTAAGATGGACCGGGTCGGACGGCTTTCTGGCTCGACCGCGTGCAAGAACGCTTCGACCACGCGCGGATGAAACTGGCTGCCGCTACAACGCTGGATTTCGGCGCGGGCGCGTTCCCACCCCGGCGCTTTGCGGTATGGGCGGTCGGTAGTCATCGTGTCGAAGGTATCCGCGACAGCAATGATCGCCGCGCCGAGTGGGATATCGTCGCCAGCAATGCCGCTGGGGTAGCCACCGCCGTCATAGAACTCGTGGTGATGGCGCACCAGGGGCACAAGCGGGGTGAGGGCGGGGTTATCGGCCAGGATACGCGCGCCAAGTTCGGCGTGTTCCTGAATCTGGGCGCGTTCATCCGGGTCGAGACGCCCCGGCTTTTGTAGGATGGCGTCCGGCACGCCGATCTTCCCGATGTCGTGCAGCAACCCGGCCAGCTCAATCGTCTCGATGTCGAGTTGCGGCAATTTCAGCTCAGCCGCGATCGCCCGCGCGTAGGCGGCCACGCGCTCCGAATGGCCGTGTGTATACGAGTCTTTGGCGTCCACCGTCGCTGCCAGCGTGCGAATGCCGGAGAGGTACAGATCGCGCATCCGGCCGTAGAGCTGGGCATTCTCGGTGGCAACCGCCAGTTGGTTCGCGACCGTCCGTAACAAGGCGAGGTCTTCGCTGGTATAGGGGAGGTCAACCGCCTTTGGCCCCAGCGTCATCAGCGCGATGCGCTGGCCTTTATTCCACAGCGGCACAATAACAGCTTCGCTGTCCTCCGGGGTATCGAAGTGTTGCACGATCTCGCCTGGCGCCGCTGCCAATTCACGCAGCACCGGATGCCGCGTGCCCAACCGTGTCTCCGCCGGCAGCGGACCAACGTGTACCCAGAGCCGATAGCCTTGCCAGTCAGGCTCGTAGAGATAGAGCCGGACATGCGTCGGCCCCATCGTCTGCCCGACCAGCTCGACTGCCGATTGCGCCAGCTCGTCCGGATCGAGAATGCCATTCATCCGCCGGCTGAATTCGAGCAACTGCTGCCGGTAGTTGTAGTTGCGACGATCGAAAAGCCGGTCTACCTGGATCTGGAGCCGGTCGCGCAGCCGGCCACCGGCAACGGCCAGCAGCCCAATAATGATGACCACGGCGATCATGCTATCCGCGCCGGACTGACGCTCCAGGAAGAGGGCGATGAGCGTCAACATCGCGACATAGAGCGCGGTCACGATCGCCGCGAGCGCGGAGTAGACGAGACCGCGCCGCAGGTAGAGCTGGAGGTCCATGACCTGATAGCGGAGGATGGCATAGCCAAAAGCAGCGGGGAT
>DASUBC010000175.1:0-6909 GCA_035763465.1 Thermomicrobiales bacterium | reverse complement strand
ACCGTGGTCTGTTGCTGCCCATTCGAGGAGGCCACGCTTGAAGATCATCCTCCGCATTCTCCGCTACCTGAAACCGTACTGGCGGCGGGTCGTGGTGGCCTATGTGACGCTCTTCACGGCGCTGGCGCTACAACTCTATATTCCCGATGTGCTGGCGCGGGTGATTGATCAGGGCATCGTGTCGCGCAACCTGACGTTCCTGCTCCGCGCGTCGCTGCTGATTGTGGCGTTGACCGCCTTGCAAGGTGTCTTCACCTTCATGCGCTCCTACCTGATTCAGTACCTGGCCGAGCAGGTCGCCTACGACCTGCGGAATGAGCTGTACGACAAGTTGCAGAACCTCTCGTTCGCCTTCTATGACCGCGCGCAGACCGGCCAGCTGATGTCGCGCGTGACCGATGACGTCAACAACATTCGCGGCATGTTGATGATGAGCCTGCGCGCCCTGGTGCTCGCTTTCGTGACGCTGATTCTGGTGACGATTATCTTGCTGCGGCTTGACTGGCGGCTGGCGCTAGTCGCGCTCGCCGCAATGCCGTTCCTTTTTGGGTTCTCCATCCGCTTCGGCGTCACCATTCGCCCGCTCTTCGCAGCGGTGCAGCAGCAGTTCGGCGTGATGACGTCGGCCTTGCAGGAGAACGTCGCCGGCGCGCGGGTCGTGCGCGCCTTCGCGCAGGAGCAGCGCGAGAACGCGCGCTTCGAGCGCGAGCTGGAAGACCTCTTTGAGCATAACATGAAGGCGACGCGGCTCTGGGCAGTCTCCTATCCCTTCATGCTGCTGATGTCGGGCATCAGCCTCGGCGGCGTGCTCTGGTTCGGCGGCTACCGGGTGCTGAGTGGGGCGCTTTCAATCGGCACGCTCGTCGCATTCAACCGCTACGTCACGCTGATGGCCGACCCGGTGCGCTGGCTTGGCTTCGTCGTCAACCGCATCGCCCGCGCGATCGCGTCGGGTCAGCGCATCTTCGAGATTCTCGATACCGAGCCGGCCATCCAGGAGCGGGCGGGCGCGCTCGAATTGCGTCCGATGCGTGGCGAAGTGACCTTCGATGACGTCTCGTTCAGTTACACCGGCGCGAAGCGCGACGCGCTCTCGCACGTCTCGTTCACGGCGCGGCCCGGCGAGCGCGTGGCACTGCTCGGCCCGACCGGCTCGGGCAAGAGCACGATCATCAACCTGCTGCCACGCTTCTACGATGTTACGGACGGGCGCATTCTGGTTGACGGCCACGATTTGCGCGACCTGACGCTGACCTCGCTGCGCGACCAGATTGGCACGGTGCTGCAAGAGACCTTCCTCTTCTCGGTCAGCGTGCGCGAGAACATCGCCTATGGCCGGCGGGACGCGACCGACGAGGAAGTTGTCGCGGCGGCGAAAGCCGCGCGGGCGCACGATTTCATCATGCGGCTGCCGCAAGGCTACGACACGGAACTTGGCGAGCGCGGCGTCAACCTCTCCGGCGGGCAAAAGCAGCGCCTCGCCATCGCGCGGGCCTTGCTCTTGAACCCACGCATCCTGATCCTCGACGACGCGACGTCGAGCGTGGACAGCGAAACGGAGTATCAGATTCAGCAGGCGCTGGAAACGCTGATGGCGGGGCGCACCTCGTTCATCATCGCGCAGCGCCTCAGCACAGTGCAGCAAGCCGACCAGATTCTTGTCCTCCACAATGGTCAGATCACTGAGCGCGGCACGCACCTTGACCTGCTTGAGAACGAGGGCTTCTACCGCGAACTCTACGACCTGCAATTGCGCGACCAGGAAGATGTGTTTAACGAGATGGTAGATGTCAGATAATAGGTGTCAGGGGTGACGCGGAGCTAGGAAGAAGCTATTGCCTGCTGGCGAGTACCGTAACCCCTGACATCTGACCTCTAGCATCTGACATCTGCGAGTGGAGCGAGCCACATGCACAACGTCGATCCCGACGATCTGCTGGGGAAGGCGTACGATTCACGGATTGCCCGGCGGCTATTGGCGTTCGTCGCGCCGTACCGGCTGCGCGTCGCGGGCGCGATCGTCATGATGTTGGCGATGGCGGCCAGCGACCTGCTGCTGCCGAAGATTTTCAGTCTCGGCGTTGACGAGGTGGCGACGTTCAAGCGCCTGAGCCGGCTGAACGTGCTCGGCCTGACTTTCATGATCGCGCTGGTGGTGCGCTTCCTGGCGATGTGGGGGCAGTTCTACCAGACCTCCTGGCTGGGCAACCGGATCGTCTTCGACCTGCGGAACACCATGTTCCGGCACTTGCAGTCGCTCAGTCTGACCTATATTGACCGGCGCGGTGTCGGCGCAATCATGACGCGCATTCAGAACGATGTCGGCGTCATCAATGACTTCTTTGGCGATGGTCTGGCCGGCATCATGGCGAATCTGCTGATCCTCGTCGGCATTGTGATCATTATGCTGACGACGAACTGGAAACTGGCGCTGCTGGCGTTCATCGTCCTGCCGGTGATGGGCGTCTTCATGGTCTACTGGCGCCGGCTGGCGGTCGCGACCTACCGGGCGACGAGACGAACGATCGGTATCGTCAACGCGAACCTGGCCGAGAGCATCAGCGGGATGCGCGTCGTGCAGTCCTTCACGCGCGAAACGACCAACCTGCGCTACTTCGACAAACTGAACCGCGACAACTTCCGCACCAACGTGGACGCGGCGCGGCTCTCCTCCTATCTCTTCCCGGTCGTCACGCTGGTCGGCGCGATCGCAACCTCAGTCGTGCTCTACGTTGGTGGCCGGCTCGTCTTCAACGAAACGCTGACGATCGGCGAGCTGGTGCTCTTCATCGCATTGATTGATCGCTTCTTCGACCCGATCCGCGACCTCAGCCAGCAATACACCGTGTTGCAGGCGACGATGGCGGCCGGCGAGCGCATCTTCGAAGTGCTGGACGTGCAGCCGGAGGTCAAGGACGCGCCGGGCGCAGCGCCGCTGCCGCCGATCACCGGCGCGGTAGACTTCAACCACATCCGATTCGGCTATGGCGAGGCGGAGATTCTGCACGACATTGACCTGCACATTGCGCCGGGGCAGACGGTCGCGTTCGTCGGTGAGACCGGCGCGGGCAAGAGCTCGATGATCAATCTGGTGATGCGCTTCTACGATATCTGGGGCGGCAAACTGACGATTGACGGCTATGACGTGCGCGATGTGACGCAGGCATCATTGCGCTCGCAACTCGGCATTGTCTTGCAGGATACCTTTCTCTTTGGCGGCACGGTGCGCGACAACATCCGCTATGCGCGGCCGGACGCGACCGACGCGGAAATCGAGCAGGCCGCGCGCGATGTCGGCGCGCACGAGTTCATCGCCAACCTGCGCGATGGCTACGAGAGCGAAGTGCATGAGCGCGGCGTCAGCCTGTCGGTCGGGCAGCGGCAATTGCTGTCGTTCGCCCGCGCGCTGCTGGCCGACCCGCGCATCCTGATTCTGGACGAGGCGACGAGCAGCATTGACACGCACACCGAGCGCGTCATTCAGAGTGCGTTGCGGCGGCTCTTGCGCGGACGCACCTCGTTCGTGATCGCGCACCGTCTCTCGACCATCCGTGAGGCCGACAAGGTGGTCGTGATGCACCAGGGCCAGATTGTCGAGCAGGGCACGCATGACGAATTGCTGGCCCAGCGCGGCTACTACTACAAACTCTACAGTATGCAGTGGCGCGCTGAGCAGGCGGCGGACTGAATGGTGACGGGCAGTGGCGCTGGATGAGCATATCGCCTGTAGAAAGGCACTGTGCCGACCAGAACTCACTGCCCGACTGCCCGACTGCCCGACTGCCCGACTATCGCAAGGGAGTGAACAATGCAGTTTGGCTTGCAGATCAATCCCTATCTTGATGGGCCGACCGGCAATCCGTGGGACGCGGTGGCGCGCGTGGCGCGGGCGGTGGACGAGAGCGCGTTCGACTCGCTGTGGGCCTACGATCATTTTCTCTACGAAGGCGGCTACTCGGGCCATCCCTATTCTGAGCCGGTGATGGAGTGCTTCACGACTCTCGGCGCGATTGCGGCGATCACGCAGCGCGTGCGGCTGGGGCAACTGGTGCTCGGCGTGCCCTATCGCAATCCCGCGATGATGGCAAAGATGGCGACCACACTCGACCTGATCAGCCACGGGCGCTCGATTCTGGGCCTGGGCGCGGGCTGGCACAAGCGTGAATATGAGGCGTGTGGCTGGGGCGAGTTCGAGCCAGCGCCGGTCCGCATGAAGCGACTGGAAGAGGCGCTCCGCCTCGTGCTGGCGATCTGGACCGAGCGCCCTGCGCATTTCGAGGGGACATATTACCGGCTTGATCAGGCCCAGGAGAACCCCGCGCCGGTGCAGCGCCCACACCCGCCGATCATGGTCGGCGGCAGCGGCGAGCGTGTGACATTGCGGCTGGTGGCGCAGTACGCGCAGTTCTGCAACGTATCGGGCAGCCCGGAGACGGTCGGGCAGCTCTTCGCGCGCCTGCGTGAACATTGCGCGCGCCTCAACCGCGACTACGACGCGATCACAAAGTCCATCTATACGACGGTGGTGATCGGTAAGGACGAAGCAGAAGTTGCGGCGAAGCGTGAGCGTCTGGCCGCGTTCATCCCCCAGCAGGGCGCGCTCATCGGCACGCCGGAGCAGTTGATTGATGTCTTCCGCGAATATGCGAAGGTCGGCTGCCAGTACGTCGTCTTCCGTACGCCAGACTGGGTGGATGTCGAGCCGGTGCAGCGCTTCTCGGAGCACGTCATTCCGGCGCTGGCGTGAAGTGCCTAGTCCTCACCTCCGCCCGCCAGGGTGAGGACCATTAGTTACCAGACCTGCCCAGCCGTTGCAAGAGAAATAGGAACGACATTCGATGACGCCGAATCCTATGCCTGACCGCCACACAGCAAGGCCGCCGCAACCACCGCCACATCTACTGGCAGGGATGGCGGACTGGGAGACGACCGTCGCGTGGTCGCATATCGCCGACGTCACGACCTGGCGCTTGCGGTCGCCTGGCGGTGCGGCGCGCTACCTCAAGGTGGCGCGGCTGGGGTGGGAGCAGAGCCTGACGGCGGAACATGAACGACTGGTGTGGGCGGCGGGACGCCTGCCCGTGCCGCCGGTGCTGGCTTACGGCCGCGATGGCGAGCGCGAATGGCTGCTCACCGCCGGCCTGGCCGGCGTCAACGCGACGGACGACGGCCTGCGCGCCGACCCGACCCGCCTGGTGGCGCTACTGGCCGCCGGCCTGCGGCAATTTCACACGGTCTCTGTAGATGACTGCCCGTTCGATAGCCGCCTGGACGTCATGGTGGAGAGTGCGCGACAGCGTGTGGCGGCGGGGCTGGTGGACGCCCAGCGCGATCTCCACCGCGACCACGGCGACATCACGCCGGAGCAGGCGCTAGATCGGCTGGAGCAGCTCCGGCCCCAGCAGGAAGATCTGGTCGTCTGCCACGGCGACTACTGCCTGCCGAACGTGCTGATCCAAGACGGGCGCGTGAGTGGCTACGTAGACCTCGGCCAACTCGGCGTGGCCGACCGCTGGGCGGACCTCGCCACCGCGACCTGGAGCGTCACCTGGAATCTCGGCCCCGGCTGGGAAGACCTCTTTCTCGATGCCTATGGCGTGCAGCGCGACGCCGCCAAACTCGCCTTCTACCGCCTGCTCTATGACCTCACGCCCTGACCTACCGGGAACCTGTAACTTGCAAACCTGCCAACCTGCAACAGCGTCTACAGCCCGAGTGCCAGTTGCAACGCCTGGGGTTCCCAGCGCAGCGTGCTGCCGAACTGCGGCAGCACGCGGACGGTGTGTGCGGTGGACGTGAAGCCGTGGGCGTGGAGCTGCTGCGTGGCTTCACCGGCGGCGATCTGCGGCCGGTTGTTCGTGCGTGAGAGGTGCGCCAGCCAGACCTCGCGGCCCCGGTCCGGCAGCACGTCGCAGAGCAATTCGGCGCAGGCAGCGTTCGAGAGGTGGCCCCGCGGACTGGCGACGCGCTTCTTCAGCGGCCAGGGATAGGGGCCGCGCCAGAGCATTTGCTCGTCGTGGTTCGCTTCGAGCACCAGCAGTTCGGCGCGGGCCAGCGGCTCATGCAGATGCGGCTCCGCGACGCCGAGGTCGGTGAAGACAGCGACGGAGCGCCCTCCGGCCTCGATAAAATATCCGCAGACCTCCGCGCCGTCGTGCGAGACGGGGAAGGAGGTCACATCGAATGGCCCGACGTCCCAGGTGCTGCCGGGCGGCTGTTCGATGACCGGCCGGCGCTCGAACACCGGCGCACCATTGACGTAGGGGTTCGCCGCGCGCGTGCCGGGCGTCATGAAGAACGGCACTTCCAATCGCCGGGGCAGGACATTCACGCCGAGAACATGGTCACTGTGTTCGTGCGTGATCAGCACGGCGGCGATCGTGTCGAGCGGCACACCGGCCTCACGCAGCAGCATGGCGAGGCGGCGTGGCGGGCAGCCGCAATCCACCAGCACCGCCGCGCCGTCATGTTCGACGACGAGAGCGTTGCCGCTACTGCCGCTGGCGAGGCTGGTGACGCGCATCTGCTCTTAACTTTCCCTTTTTGATATTGATGCCGACAACGCGCGTCGTCCGCGAGCGGTCTGCTGGCTGTACGTTCAATTGCAGTGATGGTAGCACCTGGCAGGGCGCGCGGCAAGAGGGCAGGAACCGCCAAGACGCCAAGAAGACGCCAAGGGCGCCAAGAGATTTTCTGTTTTTCATAATCTTGGCGCCTTGGCGGTTCCGTCCTGACACTCCGCCGCCACCTCGCACGTAGATCAGTCGTCTCAGGGCTGGCAGCGGGCCACGCAGGCGGTGTGAGGAAGGCGGGGGTAGCGATGCAACGAACGATGAGTGCGAGTGTGCGGCCAGCCGTCAGCACGCTCGTGATTGCGCTGGCGCTGACGGTGGTGCTCTGGCTGGTGCC
>DASUBC010000174.1:0-5996 GCA_035763465.1 Thermomicrobiales bacterium | reverse complement strand
GTACATCCGCGAGCACGACTTGTGCCTGACGCACACCCTGATCAATCCCCAGGCGAACCGCTCGAAGAGCGTGGGCGAGCAGCCCGATCCCTTTCTGCCGGCCGGCATCGTGGAGGAGAACGACAAAGGGCTGATCATTCGCGGCGCGCGGATGCTGGCGACGCTGGCGCCCTTCTCAGACGAAATCGCCGTCTTTCCTTCCACCGTGCTGAAGGCCGGCGGGCCGAACGTGGAGCGTTACTCGTTCGCGTTCTCCATTCCCTGCAATACGCCTGGACTGCGCTTCCTCTGCCGCGAGAGTTTCGACCTCGGCCGCTCCCACTTCGATCATCCGCTCGGTTCGCGCTTTGAAGAAATGGACGCACTCGTCGTCTTCGACGATGTGCTGGTGCCGTGGGAGCGCGTCTTTCTCAAGGGCGACCCCGAACGCTGCAACGGCGCGTACGGCGCGACAAACGCGGTCATTCACATGATGCACCAGGTTGTCACGAAGAACGTCGCCAAGACCGAGTTCCTGCTCGGCCTCGCCTGTGCGATCGTGCAGACGATCGCGGTGGACCAGTTCCAGCATGTGCAGGAGAAATTGGCCGAGATCATCATGAACCTGGAGACGATGCGCGCCTGCCTGCGCGCGGCCGAAGCCGACGCGGCGCTCGACCAGTGGGGCGTGATGACGCCGGCGCGGCTGCCGCTCGACATCGCCCGCAACCTCTACCCGAAGATGTACCCCCGGATGGTCGAAATCCTGCAACTGCTCGGCGCCAGCGGCTACATGGTCACGCCGAGCGAAGCGGACTTCCAGGGCGCGATCGGCAGTGACGTGCGGAAATACCTGCAAGCGGCGCAGGGCGACGCGGAAGAGCGGGTGAAAATCTTCCGGCTGGGCTGGGAGGTCGCCTGTTCCTCGTTCGGCGGCCGGCAAGAACTGTATGAGCGCTTTTTCTTCGGTGACCCCGTCCGCATGGCCGGCGCGCTTTACTCACTCTACGAGAAAGAGCCGTATATCGAACGCATCCGCGACCTCCTCAACCGCGACGACACTGCTGAGGAGGCAGCGGCCCGGCGAGCAATCAGCAGCGCGCCAGCGGACAACAAGTAATAGCGGCGCGTTGCCTGAGAAGCGGGCGGCGCACACGCGTTATTCAGCATCCTGGCAAGAGGATTCGGCGAGTTGGAGCGCTTCCCAACTCGCCAGCGCCCATTCGGCCTCAATAGCGATGGCTTCGGCCAGATATTCGCTGTCCTCAGCCATTCCCTGCAAGTCTTCGTCAATCCGGGCTGAATCCTCATCTTGATCGTTGTGCTGTACTTCTACCCGCATACGCTTCCCCGCTCCTACTCCTTCACGCAATCCGTTCGACAATCGTGGCGATGCCTTGCCCGACGCCGATGCACATGGTGATGAGGCCGTAGCGGCCACCGCGCCGCCGCAACTCGTGGCAGAGCGTCGTGGTCAGGCGGGCACCGGTCGAGCCGAGCGGGTGACCGAGCGCGATCGCGCCGCCGTTGACGTTGACCTTCGCCGGATCGAGGTCGAGTTCGCGGATGCAGGCCAGCGCCTGCGCGGCGAACGCCTCATTCAGCTCGATCAGGTCGAGGTCGGCGATCGTCAGGCCGGCGCGCTGGAGCGCCTTGCGGGTCGCGGGAATCGGCCCCAGGCCCATGCACGAGGGGTCCACTCCGGCGACGGCCGACGTGACAACGCGCGCGAGCGGGCGCAGGCCAAGCGAGCGGGCGCGCTGCGCCTCTACGACCAGCAGCGCCGCCGCGCCATCGTTGATCCCGGAGGCGTTGCCCGCGGTGACGCTGCCCGCGCTGGTCGTGCCGCGCTCGCGCTGCTCCGTCTCGCGCACGGCGGGCGTGTCGAACGCCGTGCGCAGTCGCGCCAGCCCTTCCGCCGTGGTATCGGGGCGCGGGTGCTCGTCTGTGTCCACCACGATTGGCGGGTCTTTGCGCTGCGGCACGGGCACGGGCACGATCTCGTCCGTGAAGCGGCCCGCGCCGATCGCGTCCGCCGCGCGGCGCTGGCTCTCAGCGGCAAAGGCGTCCTGATCGGCGCGGCTGATGCCGTAGCGCCGGGCGACGTTCTCCGCCGTCTCGCCCATGCTGTAAGGGTAATGCTGCTCGGCCAGTTTCGGATTGGTGAAGCGCCAGCCGATCGTCGTATCGAGCATTTGCAGATTGCCGCGCGGAAAGACGGTCTCCGGCTTCGCCAGCACGAAAGGCGCACGGGTCATGCTTTCGACTCCGCCCGCGACGAAGACATCGCCCGTATCGCAGGCGATCGCCTGCGCGGCGCTGTTGAGCGCCTGCAAGCCTGAACCGCAGAGCCGGTTGACCGTCACGCCCGCGACCGTCACCGGCAACCCGGCCAGCAGCGCCGCCATCCGCGCGACGTTGCGATTCTCCTCGCCCGCGCCGTTGGCGTTGCCGAACCAGACATCTTCAATGAGCGCCGGATCGATGCCGCTCCGGTCCACCACCGCCCGAATGGTCAGCGCGGCCAGGTCGTCCGGCCGCACATCCTTCAACACACCGCCGTAGCGCCCTACTGGCGTCCGCACCGCCTCGACGATGACCGCTTCGCGCCTATGCTCCATCGCTATTTCTCCTCTGGATTGTAGGATAGCCGCTATCATGTATGGTATCCTCATGGTGCTCTGTCAGAGACAGCGTATCATGGCAGAAAGCGGAAAGGTTGCCATGGAGACGGTAGCAGTTCGAGTTTCTGAAGGTGGCCGCATTGTCATACCGGCGGAATATCGCCGCGCGCTTGGCCTCCAGGTTGGCGATGAGATCCTCCTACAACTTGACGATCATGAGCTACGGCTCTTTACCCGGCGCCAGGCAATCAGGCGCGTCCAGGAGATGCTGCGCGGCACGCTGCCCCCCGGCCGCTCGCCTTCTGAAGAACTGATTGCCGAACGCCGAGCCGAAGCTGCGCGTGAGTAGGAGGGTGCCTTGATGTATCCGCGCTGCTTAACGCCGTGTACGAGGAGCGGGGCAGTACCGTCAACGTTGCCGAAGTAGCATAAGGTGTCAGATGCCTACGCTGAAGACACGGATCACCGAGGATGGCGGGATCGTCATCCCTGCCGAGTATTGCAAAGCCCTGGGGCTGCGTGTTGGCGATGAGGTCATGCTGATCCTTGACGATGGTGAGCTCCGCATTATGGCCATTGAAGTAGCCACCAGACGCGCGCAGGAAATCGTCAGCCAATACGTGCCTGAAGAACGCTCCCTGGCTGACGAGCTCATCGCCGAACGTCGTGCTGAGGCGACGCGTGAGTAATTGTGTACTTGACGCTTCCGCGCTCCTTACCGTCATCTATGAGGAGCGCGGAAGCGCGGCAGTAACCGATTTCATCGCTGAAGGCGCGGCAATCAGCACCGTCAATATTGCTGAAGTGGCAGCGAAATTGCACGAAGCCGGCCAGGAAGGTACGGCAATCCGGGCAATGATTACTTCGCTGCGACTGGAGACGATCGCCTTTGATGCCACTCTGGCTTACCGAGCCGGAGCATTACGTCTGGTTACTAAACCACTCGGCTTATCACTGGGTGACCGGGCGTGCCTCGCCCTCGCCCAGCAGCTCGGCGTGCCCGCCATCACGGCCGATCGCGCCTGGTCGCGGTTATCATTGGATATACCGATCCACGTCATTCGCTAGCCTGGGGGAACACGATGTCTGAGCATATGGAAACGCCGGTTGTCGTGCAGCCGGCGACGCACGAGGCCAGTAACGGCCACCCGCACCTGCCGTACACCCGCACCATCGAGTTGCGCGGCCACATTATTGATTCCCACATCCTCTCGCAGGTGATGGACCTGGTGATGGACCACAACGCCGAGTTCTATATCGAGCAGTTCGATATAGGCCGGCACAGGTTGGATCCCAGTTATGCCCGGTTGGCTCTGTACGCCGCGACACCGGAGGCGCTGGGCGACCTGCTGGAGGTTGTCAACAAACTCGGCGCACAGGGCCTGGAGCGCGATGAGGCCGACGCGCGGACCGCGCCGGCGCCCGCCGATGGCGTGCTGCCCGAAGACTTTCATTGCACCACGAATATGCCGACCGAGGTGCGGATCGGTGGGCGCTGGGCGCCGGTCGAGCAGATCGAGATGGACCTGGCGATCGCGCTGCGACTCGGCCCCGATTTGCAGCCAGTGGGCGCGTACGCCGTGCCGATGGGCGACGTGCGTACTGGGACACCGATCGTCATTGGCCATGACGGGGTGCGTATGCTGCCGATCGAACGGCCGCGTAGCCCAGCGCTGCTCGGCTCGGCGTCGCGCGGGCCGCAGGGACATAGTTTCAGCTTTATGAGCAGCGCGGTTAGCAGCGAGCGGCCGAAGGCGGCGGCGATCGCTGAACTGGCCGCGCAGATGCGCCAGGTCCGCGCCACCGGTGGCCGCACGCTCGTTGTGGGCGGGCCGGCGATCATTCATACCGGCGCGGGACCGCAATTGGCGGCCATGATTCGCGCGGGCTACGTCAACCTGCTCTTCGCAGGGAACGCGCTCGCCGCGCACGACATCGAGTCGGCGCTGCTCGGTACCAGCCTCGGCGTGTCGCTCGATGCCGGCAGCGAGGGCGCGGCGATCGAGCACGGCCACGAACATCACCTGCGCGCGATCAACACGATTCGCGGCGCGGGCAGCATCAAAGCGGCGGTCGAGCAGAGCATCCTCAAACGCGGCATCATGTATGAGTGCGTCCGCAATAATGTTCCCTTTGTGCTTGCCGGCTCGATTCGCGACGATGGCCCGCTGCCCGACGTGCTGACCGACACGATGGCGGCGCAACGGGCGATGCGCGCGCACATCCAAAGCGAACAGGGTGTGGCGCTGGCCTTGCTCATGGGAACGACGCTGCACGCGATCGCGGTCGGGAACCTGCTGCCCGCCGAGGTGCTGACCGTCTGCGTGGACATCAATCCGGCGGTCGTGACGAAATTGCTTGATCGGGGTAGCCTGCAAACCGCAGGCTTAGTCATTGACGCGGGAGGATTTTTGCGCGAACTGGCGTTGCAATTACAGGTGCAGGCATAAGACCGGGTAGCCGGACGCCTTCCGCGCCAGCATAGCTGACTTGTGTTATGGGGATGGGAGCAGGGTGACAGTTCTTGAAGCGATTGGATTAATGCTGGCGGCGTTCGGTGGAGGGGCGCTGAATTCGGTCGCCGGCGGCGGCAGCTTCCTGACGTTTCCAGCGCTGATCTTCGCCGGCATCCCGCCGATTAACGCCAACGCGACCAGTACCGTGGCGCTCTGGCCTGGCACGGTCGCCTCGGTCGCTGCTTATCGCCGCGAACTGGCGCAGCACCGGCCCTTACTGCTGCCGCTCGGCCTGGTCAGCCTCATCGGCGGTGTGCTTGGGGCCTTACTCCTCCTGAATACGCCCCAGGCAACCTTTACCGAACTGATCCCGTGGCTTTTGCTCGTCGCGACCCTTCTGCTTGCCTTCGGCGGCCCGGCGGTCGCCCGGCTCCGCAAGCGGTTGGGGCACAGTAATGTGCTCACCACCCGCTCGACCATGCTCACGACCGGCCTGCAATTCCTCGTCGCTATCTATGGCGGGTACTTCGGCGGTGGGATGGGCATCGTGATGCTGGCCGCGCTCGCGGTGATGGGCATGGAAGACATTCATGCGATGAACGCGCTGAAGACGTTGCTGGCCTCCTGTATCAACGGCGTGGCCGTCATCACCTTCATCGTCGCGGGCGCGATCTACTGGCCCGAAGCCATCGTGATGCTGGTTGGCGCAATTGCAGGCGGCTACGGCGGCGCGTACTACGCGCGTAAGCTCGATCCCCGGCTGGTCCGGCGCTTCACTATCGCCGTGGGCTGCCTGCTGACGCTGTACTTCTTCTACCGCACGTATCGGTAATGAATAGTACAGCAGTCTTTCTCCTCGTAGGGCTGCGTAGACGCTGGCAAGTTCTTCCGTCGTGGAGCACAGAGACGGACATCCCTGGCCCCGTGTGATCGCCTC
>DASUBC010000173.1:0-4579 GCA_035763465.1 Thermomicrobiales bacterium | reverse complement strand
GAATGAGCCGAAAATCACGATGTGGTCATCAATGATGATGACCTTGTGGTGCATCACCCAGGGATTGCCATCCTGATAGACCGGAATCCCATCCTTCTTCATCTTGCCGTATTCCGAGAACTTCGTCTCGGAGCCGGTCGTTTCGAAGACACCTTCCAGGGTGACGCCAGCGTTGTGCCGGGCGATCATCGCCTTGCCGATTTTGTCGCTGGTGAAGGAGAAGGCCATGAAGTAAATGCTCTTCTGGCTCTGATTGATCGTGTCCACGATGTGATCGGCGACATTGCCCTCGGACGCGAAGTAGTTCTGTACCTTCGTGCCGTCAATCGTCAGCGTCGGGTGCGGGATAGCCTTATCCTTGGTCGGCCCGAACTGCTTCTTCACGAACATCTTGTCGAACTCGGCGGTGTAATTCGCCGCCAGGTCTTGCGAGTGAATGATGATCATATTGTTGTTGAGATGGTAGGTGTCGCCGTCGGTGTAGTTCCACGAGCCGGTCTCCACCCACTCATGGTCCACCACGGTGAACTTATTGTGCATGATTGGCTTGCGCTGGTCGTCAACGATCGGGATGCCCGCGCTCTTCAGCTTGCCGAACGCATCCTGCACCGGCTTATTCTTCGTGTTCGTCAGCGTGTCGGTATCAGTGACCATCCGCACGGTGACGCCGCGCTTCTTCGCGCGCACCATCGCGTCGGCCACATCGGCCAGGTCGAAATCATAGTCCGCGACGTCCAGGCTGACTTTGGCGGTATCCATCAACTGGACAAGGTGCGTGTCAAGGCCGCCCTTATGATTCGCCGGATTATCCGGGTACTTGGGATCGGTGAAGTAGAGTTGGTACCAGGAGCCGGTAACACTGCCACCGCTGCCGATATTGGGAATCGGGCTGCCGGTATTGACCGGCGCGGCGGGCTGATTGGAGGTCGAGGGATTTTCAGCCTCTGGCGGCTCTTCGTTGCCCTGGCGCTTGAGCACAATCGCGCCAATGACCACCGCGACGACGCAGATCACGACCAGACACGCTACGGCGCTGAGAAGAATGACGCCGTTGCGCTGGGTAAAGAGTCCGCCACCAGAGGCCACCTCTATATCGGGACGAACGACCTCCTCGGGGGGTGCCGCCTCTTTGCGGCGACGAGTCGTGCTTGGGGTACGACGCGTACCACGTCCGTTCTGCCGTGCCACGGCTGCCCTTCCCCTCTATCGTATGCATGTATCAGGGATGCACGTCCCGCAACGCACGCGCCAGCCGCACAGCATTGTCATCTGCATCGGCGCCGAGGCGAACGCCACACGCCACGACCCGCGCACGCGCACGGAAGTTGCGTGCCAGCAATGGGTCGTTGAAGATCGCCAGCACATCGGCGCGCGTGTGCTGTTCAGCAGCCTGCACGATAGCCTCGACCAGCTGCTTGACCTTGTCGGAAGTAGCGTCCATCTTCGCCTGAGCTTCGGTGTCCGGCAACTTAGCGTAGCGCTCGGCCGCATCGCTGAGGGCATTGGTGGCCCAGTCCAGCACTGGCCCATAGCCAACGTCCGTCAGGTCACCGCGTAACGACTCGTCGTCCATCAGGAGTTCAGCCGCGCTCTGTGCCAGTGACTCCGCGTCAGCCATCACTTTTCTCCCGGCGCACACACCGCGAACATATGCTGCTTGCTAAGCATACGGCGGGTGGCGATAGGACGCAAGGCAACAGCAAAGTTGGGCAGTCGGGCAGTGGGTTGATGTAGGCACAGAGACTGGCAGCTTGTGCAGCGGCAAACCTCGCCTTGACATCTTCACCCAGATCATCTTGACACTATTACGTCACCGTGTTACTATTCATACATGGACGAAACGGCGACGCGCTACCGGATGAATGAACTGGCGAAGGTGACCGGGCTGACGCCACGGACCATTCGCTTCTACATCCACGAGGGCTTACTGCCGCCACCAGAAGGTGGTGGGCCGGCAGCAGCCTACACTGCGGAACACCGCGACCGGCTGACGCTGATCGGCCTCCTGAAAGCGCGGTATCTGCCCCTCCAGGAGATTCGCCAGCGTCTCGCGCCGCTGAGCGCGGCGGAGGTTCGTGCAGAACTCGATCGCTTGAATGCCGCGCAGCCGGCGACGGCAGCAGGGAGAGCAGTGATGGAGACCAGCGCCGATGCGGCCCTCGATTACCTGGACGATGTATTGCGCCGCCTGCCACGACGAGAGCAAGCGCCACAACGCCTGCCCCCGGCGCCACTGCCCGCGCCCTTCCCACATCCAGCGCCAGCCCGCGAACGCTGGGAGCGCATCACCCTTGCCGACGGCGTCGAATTGCATGTGCGCGAGGATCGACGCCGCGAAACGACCCTCTTAGACGCCGTCGTCCGGCAGGCGCGCAAACTGCTTGGCGAGGCATGAGCAAATCATCAGAGAGCGTTGCACAAGTCGGGCACTGCGCCAGCAGATGGACATGACGCCAACCTAAACCCACTGCCCGACTTTTCGACTGCCCGTCTGCTCGACTTTGCATTAGGAGGCCATATGGACCGCATCGCGCTCGACACGACACTCGACCGGCGCTTGCTGCCGCCCGCAGGCGGCCAGCGCTTCCTGCGGCTGACGCTGCGCGCGCCACAAGCGCCGGAGACGCAGAACGCCGCGCGCAAACCGCTGAATCTGGCCTTTGTCCTCGACCGCAGCGGCTCGATGGCGGGCGACAAGCTGGCGCTGGTGAAGCAGGCCGTCGCTTTCGGCGTTCAGCAGCTGAACGCCGAGGATCGGGCGGCGGTTGTCACCTACGACGACCGGGTGCGGGTGCTGGCGGAAAGTGTGCCGATGACCGGCGACGCAAAGGCCGGCATCGCGCTGCAACTCGGCCGGGTGCGCGAAGGCGGCTCTACGGCGCTCGGCGAGGGCTGGCTGACCGGCTGCCGGCTGGCGGCGGCGGCCGGCGCGGCGCTCGGCCCGCGCTGGCTCACGCGCAGCCTGCTGCTGACCGATGGTCTCGCCAACGTCGGTATCACCGACCCGCATGAGCTGATAGGCCACGCCACGGCCTTGCGGCAGCGCGGCGTCACCACGACGACGTTCGGCGTCGGCGACGACTTCGATGAACAACTGCTGCGCGGCCTGGCCGAAGCCGGTGGCGGCAACTTCTACTTCATCGCCGAAGCGGCGCAGATTCCGGCCTTTTTCGCGGGCGAACTCGGCGAATTGCTGACCGTCTTTGCCGAGGCGGTGACGCTGACGCTGGAACTGCCGGCCGGTGTGACGGCCGAACTGTTGAACGATTACCCGGTCACCCGATCGGGCGCGGCCTGGCCCAACCTGGATGGCGCGACCACAGGAGGCGATGCGCTGACCGTAGAGATCGGCAACCTCAGCGCGGGCGAGGACAAGGAGCTGGTCTTTGAACTGACGGCCGCGCCCGGTCGTGTGGGCGCCAGCCTGCCAATCGGCGTCCAGCTGCGCTATCGTCAGGCAACCGATAACGACGCTATCACGATCGCGGCCCCCACACTGGCGCTCCAGCACGCCGACGTGACCGCCACCGAGGCGGAGCAGCCGGATTTGAGTGTCCTCGAACTGGCCGGGCGATTGCAGGCGGCGCGGGCGAAGTACGCCGCCTGGGAACATACGCGCGCTGGCCGCTACCGCGAAGCGCAGGTGGTGCTTCAGCAGGCCGCCCACGATCTCGCCGCGCCGGCAATGGCCCCCGCCGCTCCCGGGCTCGCGACCGACGCCGCCGAACTGGTTGGACTGGCCGAACAAGCCGCCACCGGCTGGGACCAGCGCACGAGCAAGAGCGCCCTATACAGCAGCCATGTCGCCCGCAAGAGCCGTCGCGACTACGGCAGTCGAGAGTAGGGAGGGCAATGTTCGCGGGGAGGCGGATCTACGACATCAGCGCGCCGCTCGTGCCTGGGTTACCCGTCTGGCCGGGCGATCCGGCCACCGAGGTCGCGCCGGTGTTGCGAGTCGCGCGCGGCGAGGGGGCGAATGTCTCGCGCCTGACACTCGGCACGCATACCGGCACGCATTGTGACCCGCCACGGCACTTCTTCGACGCCGGCGCGCCAGCCGGCGCGCTCGCGCTGGAGACCTTGATTGGCCCGGCGGCGGTGCTCGATTTGACACATTGCTCCGGCATAATTACGGCGGCTGAGCTGGATGCAGCCAGAATTCCACCCACGGCGACTCGGCTACTCTTCAAGACCCGTACTGCGCCATGGTGGACGGCGAACGACGGCGTGTTCGACCCTGATTTCACCGGCCTGTCGCTCGATGGCGCGCGCTGGCTCGTCGCGCACGGCATCCGGCTCGTCGGCATTGATACGCTCTCGATCGAACGCTTTGACGCGCCGCCCGGTGAACCGGTCCACATCGCGCTCCTCACCGCCGGCATCGTGATCCTGGAAGGGCTGGACCTCTCCCAGATTGCCGCCGGCGACTACACCCTCATCTTCCTGCCGCTGAAACTGCACGAAGGCGACGGTGGGCCAGGGCGGGCAGTGCTGATTGAGGATTGAGTGAGGTTGGGTCAGCGCAGTGCAGGGCGGCTGGTGCGGTACCATTGCGAGCACCCACCGCCAGGTATCGCGC
>DASUBC010000172.1:0-6734 GCA_035763465.1 Thermomicrobiales bacterium | reverse complement strand
GCGCCGCCTGGCCCGAAGGGTACGAAGAGCGCGGTGATCGTAGCATTGTAGGCGTTGGTTGGTCCGGCGGCGGACGCCGCGAGTCCGCCGCGCAGAATAAACGTCCGTGGCCCCGGCGTTACCGTGAAACTCGTCTGCCCGGTGACTGACGCATCCAGGACATTGCCACTGCCCGCGCCGAGATCGGCAAATTGCGTCCAGCTGCAAGCGCCGCTAGTTGGATCGCAGACCTCGATATTGGCGCCCCCGCTGCCGGTAGTGCCGTTCCAGTAGAGGTGGGTGGTGCCAATCACGAAGACGAAGCCATTGGTGGGGATATTGAGCGTTGTGCTGGTCAACGTTTGCCAGCTCGTGGTGAGGGCGATGCCCTGGCCGGGGTTCGTGAAGCCGAAGCCATTGCTATTCGTGCGCGAGAAGGCGTTCGCCGGCAGGCCACTGAGGGTAAGCGCGTTGGCGACCGGTGGGTTACCACCGATGCCCGCCGTGCGCGCGAGGAACGAGGCCATTTCCTGGCGCGTCACATTGTTGTTGGGGCAGTAGAGGTTGGCGGCAGGATTACAGCCATTGGTGATACCCGCCTGGCGGATGGCGATGATGTTGGTATAGTGGACGCTGTTGGGGTCCACATCGGCGAAGGGCTGGCTGCTGCCGGCTAGCAAGCCCAGCGGCGCGAGCGCGGCGAGGAGCGCGATGCAGCCGATGAGGAAGAAGCGACCGCGGTGGGGACGCCGGTGGCGGCGCTGTTGCCGCACCTCCCGGCGCAGGTGCGCCACTTCGTGTTGTAACGCGGCCAGTTGCTGTTGTTGGTCGGGCATGGTGCTCTCCTAAATCCCAGAAGCAAACGATTTGCCGGCGCTGCCGCATGGCAGCACACCCCGTCCTGGCAGTTTGGCGCAGCGGCTGACTGGATACCTACATCGCACCAACGCAGCAGTCGGCAAATTGCCGGATAGGTGTTGCCCTGTTATACCGTTGTCGTTGCTGTGGCTGTACGTAAAGTCAACCCTGTAAAGATGTTCAGACTTGCAGGCAACTTCAATCAGTCATCGGACAAAATCTGCGCACGTACAGCGATATGGCATTGACCGAGCGAATTTGCACAGAAGGTCGGTTCATGACAGATCTGCCAGTTAGGGCAGCGCGTGTAGGAAGCGGTCGAGCACATCGAGCGCCACCGCGACATCTGCCGCCGCGACCGCTTCGGCCGGGTTATGGCTGATACCGCCCTGGCAGCGGACGAACAGCATCGCGGCGGGCGTGATGGTGGCGAGGATGGCGGCGTCGTGGCCCGCGCCGCTCGGCAGGTGGTGCGCGGGGTGGCCGGTGGTGGCGGTGACGGCGTCGGCCAGCAGGTCGGCGAGGCGGGTGTCGCAGGTGACGGCGGGGCTGTCGAGCGTGGCCTCCCACGCGAGCGCGACCTGGCGGCGCGCGGCGATGGCCGCGATCGTCTGGCGTAGAGTGGCGACGGCGGCTGCGCGCGTCGTGTCGCCGGCGTGGCGGATGTCGAGACTGATGGTGGCCGTGGCGGGAATGACGTTGCTGGCGCCGGGATGGACGGCGATCTGGCCGACCGTAGCGACGAGACCAGGCGTCGCGCAAGCCAGCGTCTCAATAGCCACCATGCACTCGGCGGCGGCGCAGAGCGCGTCGCGGCGCAGGTCCATCGCCACCGTGCCGGCGTGGCCCGCGACGCCGGTGAAGGTCAGCGTAACGTGGCTGATGCCGGTAATCGCCGTCACGACGCCGACCGGCAGGTCGTGATGCTCCAGCGCTGGGCCTTGCTCGATATGCACTTCGCAGTAGCCGAGCAGACTGGCGGGGTCGCGGCGGTCGGCGGCGAGCGCGCTGGGGTCGCCGCCAGCGGCGCGGATCGCGTCGCCCATCGTGACGCCGTCAGTGTCGGCCAGGTCGAGCAATGCCGGGTCGAACGCGCCGGCCAGGGCGCGGCTGCCGAGATAGGCTGTGCCGTAGCGCAACCCTTCCTCGTCGGCGAAGGCGGCGATCTCGACGGCGTAGGGCAGGCGTTCGCCGCGCGCGTGTAGTCGCTCGACGGCCGCGAGCGCGACCAGCACGCCCAGCACGCCGTCGTACTTCCCCGCGTCGCGCACCGTATCGAGGTGCGAGCCGAGCAGCAGCGCCGGGGCGTCAGAGCGGTCGCCCTCGTAGCGCCCACGCAGGTTGCCGACATTGTCCCAGCGCACGGACAGCCCTGCCGCGCGCATCCAGCCGGCCACCTGCTCCTGCGCGGCGCGCAGCGCCGGTGTCGCGAACCGCCGCGTCAGGCAGCCAGCCTCCTCGCTGATCCCGCCCAGCACGTCGCACCGCGCCAGCACCTCGCGCGCCATCTCCGTCCCGGTGTACTCAACGCCCATGTCGTTTCTCCTTCCGGTGACATTCTACGACGCGATTTTCAACGCCGAGGTCGCAGAGAGCGCAGAGGACGCAGAGTTTTTTGAGATTACTGAGGCTGACGTGGCTGGTAGAAGACTGACCGCATCGTATCGCCACCGCGCCCTTTCTCTCGTTTCTCTCTGCGTGCTCTGCGTTCTCCGCGTCCTCGGCGTTGAAAACCGTTCCTACTCCGCACGGGCGGTGACGATGTCGTTTTGGGCGGCCCAGAGGGCGAGGTCGCGGCGCTGGATGGCGGCGGCCATCAGGTCGGGGAAGAGGTCGGGCGTGCAGGCGAAGGCGGGGATACCGAGGCGAGCCAGCGCCGCCGCGTGGCGCTCGTCGTAGATCGGCGCGCCCCGGTCGCTGAGCGCCAGCAGGCAGATGACCTGCACACCGGCGGTGACGAGTGCCGCCGCGCGCTTGAGCATTTCCTCCGCGTTGCCCCCTTCGTAGAGGTCGGTGATCAGCACGAGGATCGTCTGCGCCGGGCGCGTGATGACGCCCTGGCAGTAGGCCAGCGCGCGGTTGATGTCGGTGCCGCCTCCGAGCCGCGTGCCGAACAGGATGTCTACCGGATCGTGCAGGTCTTCGGTCAGGTCCACGACGGCGGTGTCGAAGACGACCATGCGTGTGCTGACGGCGCGAATCGAGGCGAGCACCGCGCCGAAGATACCGGAGTAGACGACGGAAGTCGCCATCGAGCCGCTCTGATCCACGCAGAGGACGATGTCGCGCAACGCCGCCTGCCGCCGATGGTGCGCGTAGCCCACCAGCCGTTCGGGGATGATCGTGCCGCGTTCTGGCAGATAGTGCTTCAGGTTGGCGCGAATGGTGCGGTCCCAGTCAATCTCGTTGGGGCGCGGGCGGCTGGTGCGCGCCGCGCGGTTGAGGCTGCCGCGCACCGCCTGCACCGTCTTCTGCGCCAGCCGCCGCTCCAGTTCGGCGACGACTTTGCGGACGACGCCGCGCGCCGTCTCCTTCGTCCGTTCGGGGATGACACGGCTGAGGGAGAGGAGCGTGGCGACGAGGTTGACGTCGGCCTCGACCGTTTCCAGCAGCTCCGGTTCGAGGAGCATCTGGCGCAGGCCCAGACGCTCGTAGGCGTCCTGCTGCATGACGCGGACGACCGAAGAGGGGAAGTAGGTGCGGATGTCGCCGAGCCAGCGCGCGACCTGGGGCGACGACGCGCCGAGGCCGGCGCGGCGCGTCTGGTCGTAGAGCGCCCCCAGCGCCTTGTCCATGCCGGCGTCCGTGCCACCCAGGCTGACTTCCAGTCCTTCGCCAGCGGCGCCGGCCGCGCCGGGCTGCCGGCAGGCCGATTCGGCGCCCAGCACCAGCCGCCAGCGGCGCAGGCGTTCGGTCTCGTCACTCATCGCCGCGCACCCCCAGAATCGCCGCCAGCACGGGCAGCACGCGGTCGGCGCGCGCCCGGTCGAGGCCGGCCAGACCATCGAATTCCACCTCAGCCGCCTGGCCGCCGCGATGCAGCCGCTTGACCTTCTCGCCCATCGCGCGGCGTTCCGGCCCCTGGAACTGGGAGAAGGCCCGGCGGAGCAGCGGCAGCGTCTCGACAAAGGTTTCGGGATGCAGGTCACTGAGCCAGCGATCGAGCGCCAGCCAGAGGCGATCGAGTTGCAGCAGAAGCAGGCCGCTGCCCTGCGTCACGCCGGTGATCCAGGCGGCGGCGTCGGGCGTCGGCGTCGCGGGTGAGAGCGCCAGCCGCGCCAGGCGTTCGAGGTCGGCGTCGTCAAGCGCCCGGTCTTCGAGCAGCAGCCGGCAGCAACGGCCGCGCACCAGGCCGTGTACGCCGTCGCGCCCGGCGATGCCGCGCAGCGCGTCCTGCCACTCGGCGCGCTGGTCCGGGTTATCCAGCAGCGTTACGCTCTCCTGCACACGGTCAATGCTGGCGGCCAGCTGCGCCGCCGCGTCGTCGTCGAGCGACGCGCAGGCACCGGGCAGGCCGATGACGACGCGCTCGAACAGCGCGGCGATCACCGGCTCCACGGCGTCGCGCGCCGTGCCACGCACGTCGCCGTAGCGCGCGACGCGGGCCAGCGCGGGCAGGGCGTCCATCAGGTGGCGTACGTCGCCCGCGACCGCCGCGCTGGTCTGCACACGCCCGAGCACATGCGCCACCGCTTCGGTCAGCGCCGCGAGCGCTGCGTCGGCAAGCAGGCCGGTCAGGCGGGGCAATTCGGTCGTGGTGTCCGCCGCGTGGCGCACCGCCGCCGTGGCCGCCTCCTCAATCGTGTTGCCCCAGACGCTCGCTTCGACAATCGCGACCGCCAGTTCGGGCCGCCATTGCAGCGTCCAGAGTTCGCGGAAGGTGCCTTTGCCGCTGCTGGCCTCTGGCTTGCCCCAGGCGATGCCGAGCAGGCGCAGTCCGTGGAGCAGCTGGCTGCGGGCGCGGTCGGTCTCGTTGCGGAGGTCGAGGTCGAGCGGCTTGATTTCGGCGGTCGGTTTGAGGCGCAGCCGCCGCTGCCGCGCCTCCAGGTCGCGCTGGAGGGGCACGGCGGGCGCGTCGTCCGGCACCGCGCCGAGCGCCTCGCCGATTTCTAAGCGGTCGCGGATAAGCGCCATCGGGGCCGGATCGCCGTTACAGAGCACGGTCTGAATCGCTTCGTGCGTTTCGGCCAGGCCGGGCAACGGCAGACCGCGCAACGCGGCCAGCGTCTCCGCCAGCCGCGCTGCCTCGACGACATTCGCGGTCGAAGCGTCCAGGTCGGCCTCGCGCAGCAGGCCAGCCGCCCTGGCGACCCAGCGGATCGTCTGGCGGTCGGGCGCGGTCCAGAGATGCTCGTACCAGCCGGGCGAGCGCACGCCCGCACCATAGCCGCTGCGGTAGGAGAGGCGTGAGTTAGTCCACGGTATCCAGGTCGCCTGCACCTTGACCTTGCGTAAGCCGGCCAGCAGCGCAGCGTCGGCCTTCGCAGGGCCGGGATCGGCCAGCGCGGGCGCGTGCCAGGCGCCGCAGACGACGGCGACGCGCTGAAAGCCCTCACGCCGCGCCGCGCGAATCGTCTGGCGCATGTGGGCCTCGCGGCGTGCTTCGTCGCCTTCCGGCGCGGGCGCCTCCGCGCGCAGCGCCGTCATCGCCTCCATGATGCCGGCGAAGAGGTCGGCGGCGTTCTGCCGCTGCTCGATCTGGTGCTCCCACCAGAGTTCGTGGTCGGTGTAGCCGGCCGCTTCGGCCAGTTTGGCGATCGGGTCGTCGCGCAGGGTCACGCCGGGCGGCGCGTCGGCCACCGCTTCCGGTTCGACGCTCGCTGCGGCGTGCGCCGCGCCTGTGTCACCGGCTTCTTCGTCTGGCTGCGTGTCCAGTTCGGCCGCGATGGTGATAGCGCGCGGCAGGTCCATGAAGCGCGCCGGGACGCCGCGCGCCAGGGCGTAGCGCAGCGCCTGCCACTCCGGTGAATAGTGGGTGAAGGGATAGAACGCCGCGCGGCGCGGCGCTTCGGGCGCGTAGACCAGCAGGGCCACGGGCGGCTGCATAGCCTCGTGCAGAATGAGCGGCAGGACGTCTTGCGCGTCCGGCGGTCCCTCAACCAGCACGATGTCCGGCGCGAGTTGTTCCAGCGCGGCCAGCAGGCTGCGCGCGCAGCCAGGGCCGTGGTGGCGGATGCCGAAGATTGTCAAGGCCGGGTCAGTCGTCATCTGTCGTCCGTTGTGTTCTCAGCGCCGACAGCCCTCACCCCTGGCTCACTGCGTTCGCCGATCCCCTCTCCCGTCGCCACGGGAGAGGGGATGCGAGTGGAGCGAGCGGGGGTGAGGGATATTTACACCGGCGGCCAGGTCAGCATCCAGCCGCCGTCCACAAAGAAGGTGCTGCCGGTGCAGTAGGAGGCTTCCTCCGAGCAGAGGAAGACGACCATGTTGCCGATGTCGAGCGGTTGTCCGGCGCGGCGAATGGGAATCTGCGCTTCGGCCCAGCGCAGGTAGTCGGGGTCTTGCTGCGCCCGGTGGTTCATCGGTGTCAAAATCATTCCCGGCGCGACGTCGTTGACCGTCACACCGTGTGTGCCCAGTTCCAGCGCCAGCGACCGGGTCAGGTTCCGCAGCCCCGCCTTCGCCGCACAGTAGGCCGCGCCGCCCGCCGAACAGGCTTCCTCGTGAACGGAGCTGATGTTGACGATGCGCCCGCCCTGTCCCCGCGCGATCAGCCGTCGCGCGGCGTGCTGGGCGCAGAGAAATGGGCCGTGCAGGTTGGTGCGAATCACGCGCTCCCAGGCGTCGAACGTCGTCTGGGAGACCGGGCCGCTGCCGCCGATGCCCGCGTTGTTGACCAGAATATCGAAACGGTCGAATGCGCCGTCCAGTTCGGTGAACATGCGCGCGACATCGTC
>DASUBC010000171.1:0-3060 GCA_035763465.1 Thermomicrobiales bacterium | reverse complement strand
GACGCGTCGAATTACCGCCAGCCGCCAATCGGTGTCGTCATCCCGCGCGACACCGACGACATCGTGCGGACGGTCGCGCTCTGCCGGCAATACGACGCGCCGCTGCTGCCGCGCGGCGGCGGCACCAGCCTCGCCGGGCAGTGCTGCAACGTCGCGGTCGTGCTCGACTGTTCGAAATACCTGCGCGGCATCGTGTCGCTCGATCCCCAGCAGAAGCGGGCGCGCGTGCAGCCGGGCATTGTGCTGGACGACCTGCGGAACGCGGCGGAGCGGCACCACCTGACCTTCGGCCCCGACCCCGCCACGCACGACCACTGCACGCTCGGCGGGATGCTCGGCAACAATTCCTGCGGCGTCCATTCCATCATGGCCGGCAAGACGAGCGACAACGTCGAGTCGCTCGATATTCTGACCTACGACGGCTTGCGCCTGCGCGTCGGCGCGACGAGCGACGAGGAACTGGCCCAGATCATCGCGGCGGGCGGGCGGCGCGGCGAGATTTATGGGCGATTGAAGGCGCTGCGCGACAAGTATGGCGACCTCGTCCGCGAACGCTTCCCCGACATTCCACGCCGGGTGTCGGGCTACGGGCTGGAGTGGCTGCTGCCGGAGCACGGCTTCCATGTCGCGCGGGCGCTGGTCGGCACCGAAGGCACCTGCGTTACCATCCTTGAAGCGACGCTGCAACTGGTGGATAGCCCGCCGAAGCGCACGCTCGTCGTCCTCGGCTATCCCGACATCTACCGCGCCTGCGACCACATCCCGGAGATTCTGGCGCACCATCCGGTAGGGCTGGAAGGCTTCGATGACCATCTCGTCGCGGCGATGAAGAAGAAGCATCTGCATCCCGCCGACGTTGCGCTGCTACCACCGGGTAACGGCTGGCTGCTGGTCGAGTTCGGCGCGGCTACGCAAGACGAGGCCGACAACCAGGCGCGCGGGATGATGGACGCGCTGAAGCAGGCCGGTGACGAGCCGCAGCTGAAACTCTTCAACGACCCGGCGGAGGAGGGCCGCATCTGGGCGGTGCGCGAGTCGGCGCTCGGCGCGTCGGCGGCGGTGCCGGGCGAGGACGAAACCTGGCCGGGCTGGGAAGATTCCGCCGTGCCGCCCGACCGGATGGGCGACTATCTGCGCGACCTCGCGGAATTGCTGCAACGCTATCACTACACCTGGGCCTTCTACGGCCACTTCGGCCAGGGCTGCCTGCACATGCGCGCCAACTTCAACTTCGGCACGCGCGATGGCATCGCCCATTTCCGCGCCTTCCTCGACGAAGCGACCGACCTCATTGTGCGCTACGGCGGCTCGGTCTCGGGCGAGCACGGCGACGGCCAGGCCCGCGCGGCGCTGCTGCCGAAAATGTTCGGCGACGAACTGATGGTGGCTTTCCGCGAGTTCAAAGCGATCTGGGATCCCGGCAACAAGATGAACCCCGGCAAGGTCATTGACGCCTATGGCCCCGACGAGAACCTGCGCCTCGGCACGGACTATCGCCCGCCCCAGACGCGTACCCACTTCTCCTTCTTCGAGGACAACGGCAGTTTCGCCCAGGCGACGCGGCGCTGCGTCGGCGTCGGCAAGTGCCGCCGCGAGGGTGGCGGCACGATGTGCCCGAGTTACATGGTGACGCACGAGGAGGAACATTCGACGCGCGGCCGGGCGCGGTTACTCTTCGAGATGCTCGAAGGCGATCCGCTTGACGAGGGCTGGCGCAGTGAGGCCGTGCGCGAGGCGCTCGACCTCTGCCTCGCCTGCAAGGGCTGCAAGGGCGATTGCCCGGTCAACGTAGACATGGCGACCTATAAGTCCGAGTTCCTGGCGCACTACTACGCCGGCCGCCGCCGGCCCATCGCCGCCTACACGATGGGGCTGATTAACTACTGGGCGCAACTCGCGTCCCGTGCGCCGGGGCTGGCGAACGCAGTCACGCAGACGCCGCTGCTACGCACGCTCGTGAAGGCAGTGGGCGGCATCGCGCCGGCGCGCACCATCCCCGCCTTCGCCGCCGAACCCTTCACCACCTGGTTTCGCCGCCGCACACCGCCCGCCACCGGCGAGCGCGTCATCCTCTGGCCCGACACCTTCAATAACTACTTCCACCCGGCGACCGCGCAGGCGGCGGTCGAGGCGTTGGAGGCCGGCGGCTACCGCGTCGAGATCCCCCAGGTGGCGCTCTGCTGCGGCCGTCCACTCTACGACTGGGGAATGCTGGACCTGGCCCGCCGCCAGTTGCGCCAGATTCTTACGGCGCTGCGGCCCGCAATCGCGGCGGGTGTGCCGGTCGTCGGCCTGGAGCCGAGCTGCGTGGCCGTCTTCCGCGACGAACTGCTGAACCTCTTCCCACACGACGAGGACGCAAAGCGCCTCAGCCAGCAGACCTTTTTGCTCAGTGAATTCCTCGTCAACCAGGCGTCCGACTATCCCTGGCCGCACCTCGACCGCAAAGCGATTATCCACGGCCACTGCCACCATAAGGCGGTGCTCGACTTCGACGCGGAAGAGGAAGCATTGAAACGGCTGGGACTCGACTGCACGGTGCTCGATGCCGGCTGCTGCGGCATGGCCGGCGCGTTCGGCTTCGAGCGCGGCGACAAGTACGACGTCTCAATCAAGGCCGGCGAGCGCGTGCTGCTCCCCGCCGTGCGCGCCGCGCCGCCCGACGCCTTCATCGTGGCCGACGGTTTCAGTTGCCGCGAGCAGATCGAGCAGACGACCGACCGCCGCGCGCTGCACCTGGCCCAGGTGATCGCGCTCGCCCGGCAGGGCGCACCCGCCAGCGGCCCTCCCGAGGACGCCTGCCCCGCTCCGCGCACGCCGAACCACCTGCCTCTCGCGCTGGCCGGCGCGGGCGCGCTCATCGTCGGCGCGCTGGCCTGGTGGCAAGCGCGGCAGCGATGAGTTTGGACCGCAAGCAGCGCGTCGCAAGTAGGAGGGCACGGAACTTGCCCCAGGAGACTTGCGGCCTGTGACACTGCCATCCAGAAAGGAGCCTCAGCTACACGATGAAAGCCAAACTGCTGCAAGACCAGGGCGAGAAGATTTACGCCGTTGTCTTTG
>DASUBC010000170.1:0-3965 GCA_035763465.1 Thermomicrobiales bacterium | reverse complement strand
CATCGCCGACATCGCCGCCGGGCCGGGACGCTACCTGCTGGAACTCGTGGCCGCGTGCGACCAGAGCGACCTGTCCGTTGTCTGCCGCGACCTCGATCCGGAGGGGCAGCGGCAGGGCCAGGCGCTGGCCGCCGCGCTCGGTCTGCGCGCCGTCCGCTTCGAGCGCGGTGACGCCACCGACCCCGCCGACCTGGCCCGGCTCGCGCCCACGCCACACATCGTGATCGCCTCGGGCATCTACGAGCTGCTCACCGACGACGTGGCCGTCCAGCGATCAATGCGCGGCGTGCGCGCCTTGCTGCCCGCCGCTGGCGCGTTCGTCTTCACCACCCAGGTCGCGCATCCGCAACTCGACCTCATCGCCAATGTTCTGCCGAATCGCCACGGCGACCCGTGGGTGATGGGCCTCCGCTCGGTGGCGCGAGTGGAGGCGTGGGCGCGCGAGGCGGGCTTCGCGACTGTGCGGACCGAGGTGGAGCGGCACGGCCTCTTCGCGGTGACGCTGGCGACGGGGCGCGGTGAGACGAAGGAGGACGAGCGATGAGCCTCTACACCATCAAGCCGCGTTTCCAGAATCGACTCCGCGCGCTAGCGCGCAGGCTCGCCGGGCGCAGCGTCTCCGCCGACGCCCTCACGGCCTGGGGCCTCCTCTTCGCCGCGCTGGCCGGCGTGGTGCTCGCGCTGGGCGGGCGCACCGGCTGGTTGCTGCTCGCGCCGCCGCTTCTCTTCGCGCGGATCGCCTGCAACGCGCTCGACGGCATGGTCGCGCGCCTGGCGGGCACGGCCCGGCCGTGGGGCACGGTGCTGAACGAGACGACCGACCGGGTCGCGGACCTCCTTTGCTTCGGCGGGCTGGTCGCGAGCGGCGCGCTGCCGCCGGTCGTCGCGGTCGCGCTGCTCCCGCTGGTGCTCTTTGTCAGTTACCTCGGCGTCATCGGGCAGGCGGCGGGCGGGGCGCGGCGCTACGAAGGCCCGCTGGGCAAGGCCGACCGAATGCTGCTGCTCGCGCTCTACTGCCTGCTCGCGCCGCTGTCGGCGCACGCCGGCAGTCTGATCGGCTGGGCGCTCATCGCCGGCCTCAGCGTCACAGCGGTCAACCGGCTGCGGGCCATCGCGCGCGACTGCCGGACGGCGGATAGCGCACAGCGCGTCGCGCCGCGCGATCCCGCGACCCAGCGTGGTTAGACGGCAGTACGTCACCGGGAGGCGATAATGGACGGCTTCAGAACCCTGCTGACAGCCCTGGCGACCGCATTCGGCGCGGGCGGCGTGGGCATCGTGGTGGCGACCGGCGGCAGCTGGCGGCGCTTGCAGGCGAGCGTGCTGACGCGGCGCTACCTGACCTGGCTGGCGCTCGCGCTCGTCTACGGCATTCCGGCGGCGTTTGGCGCCACCGGCGCCATGCTGCTTGCCACCGCGCTCGCAATCCAGGCGGCCCGCGAGGCGGCGCCGCTCCTGGGGCTGGCAGGCATCTACCGCCGGGCGCTGATCGCGCTCTGCGGCGTCATGCCCATCCTGCTCCTCGCCGGCGCGGGTGCCTGGGTGGCTGGGCTGGCGCTGCTCGTCGCGCTCGGGCTGGCGATTGGCCGTGGGCGCGCGGACGAACTTGACGCGGCGGCGCGACTGCTCTTCGGCGCCATGCTGATCGGCTGGACACTGGCCCATCTAGCGCTGCTGGCGCGCTTCGGAACCGGCTGGCTCGTCCTCGCGCTGTTCGGCACCGCCGTGAGCGATGTCTGCGCCTTCACCGCCGGCTCACTCGCCGGCGGCCCGAAACTCGCGCCGCGCGTCAGCCCCGGCAAGACCTGGGCGGGCCTGGCGGGCAACCTGTGCGGCGCGGCGCTCGCGCTCCTGCTGATCGCGCCGCTCCTACCAAAACTCACCTTCATACAACTTGTAGGAATCGTCGCCGCGATCGGCCTGGGCGGCTGCCTGGGCGACCTGGGCGAATCGCTGCTCAAGCGCCAGGCGGACGTCAAAGACGCGGGCCATTGGCTGCCAGGCTTCGGCGGCCTGCTGGACCGCATTGACAGCCTGCTCGTCGTAGCGCCGCTGCTCGCGTTCTTCGTCGCGATCATGCCGTCGTAGCCAGCGTTTCGCCAGAGAGGAGGCTGCCTATGCTTGACAGCCAATGACCGCGCGGTATCTCACAGGCTCCGTATCTGCTCAACGAAGCAGCATCCCTGTATTCATTGACGGCGCATCAACGCTCTATGCACGCCCTGGGCGTGAGGAGGACTATCATGCGTTTCGTTCATTCGGCAGTTATCGCCGCGCTGCTCTTCATCACCAGTGTCGCCCTGTTCGGCGCCAGGCCCACTGCGGCGGCAGCCGCGCCGGTCTGTTTCCCGCAGACCGGGCAGTGCCTGGAAGGACCGTTCCTCGACTTCTGGCAGAACAAGGGCGGGCTAGAACTCCTGGGCTACCCGATCACCGGGGAGATCAACGAGGTCAACCCAACCGACGGCAAGACTTATCTCGTGCAGTACACCGAGCGCACCCGCCTCGAACTGCACCCCGAGAACGCCGGCACGCCGTACTACGTGCTGGCGGGCCTGCTCGGGCGCGAGCAGTTTCTGGCGAAGTACCCCGGTGGCCGCCCCCCAGGCGGCGCCGGTCCGACCTGCTTTCCGCAGACGGGACGCTGCATGAGTGCGGACTTCACCCAGTGGTGGACGACACACGGTGGACTGGAACTGGTCGGCTACCCGATCTCCGATGCATTCCCCGAGGTCAGTCCGACCGATGGGAAGACCTACCTGGTGCAGTACACTGAGCGGACGCGGCTGGAGTATCACCCAGAAAACGCCGGCACGCCCTACGTGGTGCTGGCGGGACTGCTGGGCCGCGAGCAGTACCTGGCGAAGACCCAGCCGCCGAGCAACATCATCTTGCAGGATGACTTCTCGAACCCGAACAGTGGATGGGCGCGGGGCCAGAATGCCAACGGAAGCGTCACGTATGCCAATGGCGGCTATCGCTTCTATGTGAGCCAGCCTCACAAGGCCCTGGTTGCGTCCCATCCAGAGCTAGCGAACCTGACCGACACGCGGGTAGAGGTGGACGCGACAGAAGCCAGCGGTCCCGACGACAACTTCTTCGGGGTTGCGTGCCGCCTGAAAGATAACGGCAACTTCTACGCCGCCGAAATCAGTAGTGACGGCGCCGTCGCCGGGCTTGGTGATTTCGTACTGCTCAAAACGAAGTATGGCCAGCCGACCATCCTGGCGGTGGGCGGAGCCTCGGCGATCCACACGGGGAAGGCCACCAACCGGATCCGGTTCGATTGTGTTGGCAATACCCTCACGCTGTACGTGAACGACCAGCAGATCGTGTCCGTGCAGGATAGCGACCTTGCCAGCGGTGAGGTTGCGCTGATGGCGGAGTCCGGCGACACGCCCGGCGTCGAAATCCTCTTCGACAACTTCGCGGCCACCAAGCCGTAACCACGCCGGAAGGAGCGGCCGGGCGGGCGTTGATAGCCCGCCCGGCGCGCTTTCTCCGCGCCGCAGTTTCACCGTAGTGTCGCCGTAGCTGGGCCGCAGGGGTCGTATGCCATGCTGGTGGCGAATACAGCGGCGGCCCACAAATGTCTGAAGAGAAAGGAAACAGCCGTGGACGACATCCGTATGACCCGCATCGAGCAGCGCCTCGACCAGCTGGATCACCGTGTGCGTGACATCGAAGCCTGGGCCAGACAGAACACTGGCTATCCCTTGTGGCCGGTGGCGCCGCCAGCTCCGCCAGCAACCATGCCGGCCGCCCGGCCTAAACCTGAACCAGCCACACGGCCGCCCACACCAGCGCCGCCGCCCGTTGTGCGCGTGCCCGTTGCGGCAGTGCCGGCCCCACAGAGGAGCGCGACCGAGCCGAGCTGGTCGTTGAGCGATTTCGAACAATTGCTGAGCGGTCGCGGACTGGCCTGGCTCGGCGGACTGGCGATCCTGATCGGCGCCGTCTTCTTC
>DASUBC010000169.1:0-4339 GCA_035763465.1 Thermomicrobiales bacterium | reverse complement strand
CGAACCGATCGGGCGTTTCACATCGCGGAAGCCCGCCCGCGCCCGGCGGTAGGCCCGGCTGATCGCCGTGATCGCCTCGTTCTGGCCGATCACGCGCGCGTGCAGTTCTTCCTCCATGCGCGCCAGCCGCTCGCGCTCTGGCCCGACCATCTGCCCTACCGGCACGCCGCTCATCGCGCCGACCGCCGCCGCCACGTCGGAGGCGTCCACGATCGGTTCGGGGCCGATGCCGGCTGGCCGCAATTCGGGCGTTGCCGACGACGCCAGCTGCACCAGCACGCAAGCGCGCTCCACCGCCGCCAGCGCCGACGATGGCAGCGCGCCGGGGAGATACTGCTTCGCCAGCGCCGCCGCCGAGGAGAGCGCATCCGTGCCGAACGTAATGCTGTACTCGCGCTCGAACGACGGGCGGTGGAGGTCGAGAATTGTGGCGGTCTCAGGCACCGGCGGCGGCTCCAGGCGCAGCACGCCGGCGGTTTCGGTCAGGGTCGCGTCGTGGTCGAGGTATTTGTTGTGTCCCTGCGTCGTCGCGGTGCCGATGACGCGCAAGCGACGGTCGCTGAGGGCCGTGCGAATCGCCATGCCCGCTTCGGCGTAGCCAGGGAAGTTGCTGCCGCCGAAGAAGAGGGGCAGATCGGGCACCAGCAACATCCCGCCGTTCGCCACGCGCAGCGCCATCTCGATATTCGTCTCGGGATTGCCGAGCATCGCGGCCGATTGGAGCGCCCAGATGCCGCCCTCCAACCCGCGCGGCAGTTGCGTGCGCGCCGCCAGCTGCGCCAAACCTGCGGCGAGCGAGCGCCGGCCCGAACCCGGTTCACCGACGATGATCGTGCTGTTGCGCCGCCGCTGAAGCAGAATGTTGACCAGTTCGCGTAGCGCCGCCTCGCGCTCGTAGACCGCCTGCCAGTCAGGGCGCTTCGCCGCCACAATCAGGTCCACAACAACGGATGTATTGCCCTCGCTCTGGCTGGGACCGCCGCCGCCGTTGATCTGCCGCAGCGCGTCGTCAATCTGTTCCGGCGCCACGTTGAAGCGCTTCAGGATCGCGCTGGCCGGGCCTTCGACCTGCGCCAGCGCCGCCAGCAAGTGGTCGGTGCCGACCCAGGCCAGGCGATACTTGTCGGCGACGCCGCGCGCCTGGTCGAGCACCTGGACGAGATTGCTGGTCAGCTGGACCCGCTGGCCGCCATCGGCCTCGAAGTAGAGACTGGCGGGCGGCGCGATGCTCGGCAGGGCCAGGTAACTGTCCACCGCCGCGCGCATGGCGAAGATGTCCACGCCGAAGTGGAGCAGAATCTTGTTGGCGTTGCCGTCGGTCTGGTTCAGCAATGCCAGCAGCAAGTGCTCACTGCCAAGCGCACGCGCGGCGGCACGCCGGCCGATCGCCACGCCCATATTGAGCGCGCGGATCGCCGAGACGGAAAAGGTATGCAGATCGAGAACGTCCGAGGTTTGCGGCTGCATGGCACTCCAGTTCAAGTGAACGTCAAGCAGTTTTCAGAGAATTGTATCAGGCGACCAGGCCGGGCGGCAGCGGCAGACCCAGCTGGCGCATCTCCCAGGCCAGCGTCTCGCGCAGGCCGTCTTCTAACGGCCGGGCGGTGAAGCCGAGTTCGCGCCGCGCCCTAGCGTTCGATCCGGTATAGGTCGTGCCAGCGACGACGCGCAGGTTCTCGCCGGTGTAGCTCTCGGGCAGCGGCACGACCCGGCCGATGATATCCAGTACGGCGGCTGCCGCGCGTAGCACGCCAGGCGCGGGATGCAGCCTGGGCGCGGGAATCCCGGTTAGTTGTTCCATAACCGCCAGCGCCTCAATTAACGAATGCGACGGCCCCGCGATGATGTAACTCTCGCCCACCCGGCCATGTTCCATCGCCAGCAGGTGACCACGCGCCGTATCGTCCACATGGCCCCAGCAGAAGGCGGTGTCGCGCGGGCTGGCCGGCAGTTGCCGGCGCAGGTACTGCACAAACGTATCGTGGCTCACGCCTTCGTCGCCCGGCCCGTAGACCAGACCGGGCTGGACGATGACCAGCGGCAGCCCCTCGCGAATCAACGGTTCGGCGACCTGATAGTGCGCCAGCCACTTGGTGTGGTCGTACTCACTCAACCAGGGGCCGCCAGCGCGATAGGCTTCGTCCACCAGCCGCCCGCCGGTGTCGCCGAAGACGGCGAGCGTGCTGGTGTAGACGCCCTTCGGCACACCAAGTTCGCGCATCATCGTCAGCACGTTCGCCGTGCCCTGCACATTGATCGGCAGCGCGGCGCGGTGGTCGCGAGCGCCGATCTTGTACCAGGCCGCGACGTGAAAGACGCCGTCCACGCCGGTCATCGGCGCGCGGAGGCTTTCGCGGTCGGTGATGTCGCCCTGATGCACGGTGACGCCGAGTGCACGCAATTCCGTTGCCCGCGCCGGATCACGCGCCAGCGCGACGACCTCGTGACCGGCTGCCCTGAGTTGTCCCGCGATCCGGCCACCGATAAAGCCGGTGGCGCCCGTAACGAAATACCGCATCGCTCCAGCTCGTTACCCGCTTGCGGCAACGTACCACACCGGACAAGTATAGCGTTTCAGCCATTGCCAGGCGGCAGAAGAATGACCGTTACCAGGGACCGAAGGCATCAGGGAGAAGTGCGGCGAGCGTGGCGACGCGGCGGTCGCCGCGCAGGTTGGCGCAAATGACCAGGCAATTGGGACCGAATTCGTTGAGCACCTGGCGGCACGCGCCGCAGGGACTGGGCGTCGTAGCGCCCTGGGCGACGACCGCGACCGCGACGATCGCCGCGCCGCGCCCGCCCGCGCCCAGGTTGCCCGCTGCCCGCGCCGTGAAGACCGCCGTGCGCTCGGCGCAATTCGTCAACCCATAGGAAATATTCTCCACGTTGCAGCCGGTGACAATCTCGCCGTGCGACGTGAGAATGGCCGCGCCGACGCGGAAACGCGAGTATGGCGCATAGGCGTGCCGCCGCGCCGACCGCGCCGCCGCCACCAGCGCCTCCTGCTGCGCCACCGAGATAGGCAGCGACGGCGTCTGCTCTTGTGCCACCACACCCTCCACCGTAGTGTTCCCACCCATCCCGCCCAACCAGCGCTACTCTGGATGCGTCAGATTGGTCGAAGTAGTCGCGCCAGTTCTTCAACCACGATCGCCCAGGCGTCAGACGCCGGGTCAATCAGCGCGAAGTGATCCACGCCGGGCAGTTCACGTAGCCGGACGCTGTCGCTAGCCGCCAGCGCGGCGGCGGTATAAGCACGACTCTGGACCACCGGCACCTGATCGTCGGCCGTGCCGTGAATGAGCGTCTGGGGCACACCGAGCGGCAGGAGCGCGGCCGGCGACGTAGTCGCGTAGCGTTCCAGCTGCTGCGCCGGGCTGCCACCGAGAAACTCCGCTACCGCGCCCCGGCTCAACCCACGCTGGTAGCCATCCACGAGGTCCGCGACGCCGGCCAGGCTGATGACGCCCGCCAGCGGCAAGGCGGCGGGGCCGGTCAGGTCACGCAGCATGTCCGGCGATCCGAGCGCGCCGGGCGACAACCTCGGCCGCGCGGCCAGCCAGAGCGCGAGGTGCCCGCCCGCCGAGTGGCCGATTGCCACGGTGCGCGCGAGGTCAAGTTCGTAATCTGGCGCGAGTATCCACAGAAAGCCGGTCGCGCGCGCGACATCGGCCAGGGTGCCAGGCCAGCCGCCGCCGGGGTCACCGACGCGGCGATATTCGATATTCCAGGCGGCGTAGCCGCGCGCGGCAAGGTCGTGCGCCAGGCCGGTCATCAGCGTCAGGTCATAGGGTGTGCGCCAGAAGCCGCCATGCACCAGCACGACAATTGGGTGTGGGCCCGCGCCGGCTGGCACGATCAGGTCGCCGAAACTGGTCGGTTCTGCGCCGTAGCGCAAGCGTCGCGTCACCAGCGCCTCAAGTGTCATCGCGCCTGGTTCTCATTGCGCGACTCACCGCGTACCGGTATGGCGCCGGCTGGCAAGTAGTACTCAAAGCCTTCACGGGTATCGGCGATCAGCACGTTACGTGGCAGAGGCAGGAGTTGGGCGAGCGCCGCGAGATCGCCCACAGCCCCGGACGCATTCGTAATCAAGAGCGCCAGCACCGGCCAGCGCAACACGCCCGGCAGCACGGGCATGAGGACGACGCCGGCGACCGAGATCAGCAGTAGCGGCGCGACCAGGATTGCCGCGTATGCGCCTTTGCCAACAAACTCGCGGAAGTGGCAGAACGCGATCCCTGGCCCAATGCCGTACACCGGCCGTCCACCACAGAGACCCGCGACCGCGCCATGCACCAGCTCATGCACGATTGGCAGCAGGACGAGCGCAAAGATG
>DASUBC010000168.1:0-8850 GCA_035763465.1 Thermomicrobiales bacterium | reverse complement strand
CGAATGATCAGCCCTTTGTCGTTCTCCTCCACGATGCCGGCCGGCAGAAAGGGATCGGGCTGCTCGCCCACGCTCTTCGAGCGGTTCGCCTGGGGATTGATCAGGGTGTGCGTCAGGCACAAGTCGTGCTCGCGGATGTACTCGTAGTAGCGGACCATGTGCTCGCCGTGGCGCGGGTCGTTGCCGGCGAAGTAGGGCGCGGCGGCGGCCATTGCCATGAAGGAACTGTTCAGGTAGTCGGGCGTGCGGCCCATGAAGCCGCCGCTGTAGTCGGCCCAGTGCTTCATCGCCACGCGGCGGCGCACGAGGTCTTCCTGCGTCTTCGGCGTCAGGAACGACATCCCGACCCGCTCGCCGCTCGACGGCGACACGTAGGTCATGGCGTCCTTCAGCGCCGGGTCGTGCTGCATGTCGTAGAGGTGCGCGACCGAGTGCGCCGCGTTGCGCGTGGCCGGGTGGGTCGTGACATCTTCGATGCGCTCACCCTGAATCCAGACCTCCGCCCGCGCCGCGCGCAATCCGTCCAGAAATTGCTGGCCTGTCCGAGCGCCCATGGAACCTCCTCCCGTGACGAAGAAGTACGAACTACGAAGTACGAAGGACGCTTGGTCAAGCACAGTGCTGATAGGCTGTCACCAAACCACTAGCGACGTACTTCGTACCTCGTACTTCGCTACGCGCCGAGGCGCGGAATCGGCGTGTCGCCGATGGCGATACAGACGTTCTTCGTTTCGCAGTAGAACTCGAAACTGTAGTGGCCGCCCTCGCGGCCGATACCGCTCCATTTCATGCCGCCGAACGGCGTGGGCAGATGCCGCACGTTCTGCGAGTTGACCCAGATCATCCCCGACTCGATCTCCGGCGCGAAGCGGTGCGCGCGGGTGACGTCACCGGTCCAGAGGTAGGCGGCGAGGCCATAGCGCGTGCCATTGGCGATGCGTAGCGCCTCGGCTTCGTCGCGGAAGCGCAGCACCGCGAGGACCGGGCCGAAGATTTCTTCCTGGGCCACGCGCATGTCGTTCGTCACGTCGAGCAGCACGGTTGGGCACAGGTAATTGCCGTGGGCCAGCGCCGGATCGTCCGGCGCATCGCCGCCGACTGCGATCCGCGCGCCTTCCTGCCGGGCGATGTCGAGATAGCCGCGCACTTTCGCCAGGTGGTCACGGTGAATGAGCGGACCAACCTCGGTGGTCATGTCATGTGGATCCCCGACTTTGATCCGCGCCACACGCGCGAGCAGTTTCGCCACGAACTCGTCGTAAATCGAGTCTTCCAGCAACAGGCGCGAACCGGCGGTGCAACGTTCGCCGTTGAGTGAGAAGACGCCGAAGATCGCCGCGTCCAGCGCGCGGTCGAGGTCGGCGTCGGCGAAGACGATCACCGGCGACTTGCCGCCGAGTTCCATCGAGCAGCGCTTCAGGGTCGCCGCGCCGCGCCCGACGATCTCCTGGCCGGTCTCGGTCGAGCCGGTGAACGAAATCAGTTGCACGTCGGGGTGCTCGACCAGCGGCGTGCCAGCGTCCGTGCCCGCGCCCTGTACGAGGTTGAAGACACCGGGCGGCAGGTCGGCCTCCTGCATCACCTCGGCCAGTTTATGCGCCGACAGCGGCGACCACTTCGACGGCTTCAATACGCAGGTATTCCCGGCCGCCAGACAGGGCGCGACCTTCCACGTCTCCAGCATGAACGGCGTGTTCCAGGGCGTGATCAGCCCGGCCACGCCGACCGGGCGGCGTGTGCTGAAGTTGAAGAACTGGCCGTCCACCGGAAAAGTCTCGCCATCGTAGAGTTTCGTCGCCATCTCGGCGAAGAAGCGGAAGTTGTCGGCCGCGCGCGGCACCTGCGTCTTGCGCGTCTGCGCCAGCGCCAGGCCGGTGTCGAGCGTCTCCAGGTACGAGATGTCGTCGGTGTGCTGATCAATCAGGTCGGCGATGCGGCGAAGGGCGCGGGCGCGCTCCTTGACCGGCATCCGCCGCCACGGGCCGTCGTCGAATGCCCGGCGCGCGGCGGCGACCGCCTGGTCAATCTCGGCCGCGCCGCCGGCGGCCACGCGCGCGATCGGCTCGTTGGTCGCTGGATTGATCGTCTCGAAGGTGCGACCACCGGGCGTCTCCACGAACGCGCCGTTGATGAAGTGGGTGATCGCGCTGGCGCGAAGGTAGCCCGCGATGCCTGGTTCGATCTGCGTTGCCATTTTGGCCGATTCCTTCCTGTAGCAGCAGCGGGGCTAGGCCACCGTCACTCCGCCACGACCGGGTTCTCCAGCGCGCCGATGCCTTCGATTTCGAGGCGCATGGTGTCGCCAGGGTAGATGTGCGAGAGACCCTTCGGGGTGCCGGTGAAGATGAGGTCGTCTTCTTCCAGCGTCATGAAGTCGCTGATGTATTCGATCAGCGCGGGGATGTCGTTGACGAAGTTGCGCGTATTGCCCTCCTGGCGCAGCTCGCCGTTGACGTAAGCGCGCAACGTGACGTCGTTGGGGTTGGGCAGATCGTCGCGGTCAATCATCCAGGGTCCGAGCGGCGTGAAGGTGTCGAACCCTTTGGCCTTGACGGGTGGGCGGTAGAGGTTGCCGACGAAGTCGCGAATCGTCACGTCGTTGCCGATGGTGTAGCCCTTGACGTGCTCGTAGGCGTTGTCGCGCGTGATGCGCCGCCCACCGGAGCCAATGACGACGACCAGTTCGACCTCATAGTGCATGTACTCGATGTTCGGCGGGGCGATGACGGGCGATTTGTGGCCGGTCAGCGAGGTGAGCGGCTTCAGAAAGAGCGCGGGCGCTTCGGGCGTCTTCAGTTCCAGCTCGGCCGCGTGGTCGGCGAAGTTCAGCGCCAACCCGATCACCTTCGGCGGCGCGACCGGCGGCAGCCAGACCAGCCCCTCCTCGTGTACGCGCCGCCCCGCCGCGTCGAGCAGTGTGCCATCGTCGCTCACGGCACCGTGCTGAATCCGCCCACCTGCCAGAAACCGCGCGTGCTTCATCGTTCCTCCAGTCGTTTGTGCAACAGAGCGTTCAGTGCGCGGTCAGTCTTTGTCTGCCTCGTGTACGGCGGCCGTCAGCACCGCGTCGGGCGTGGTGGCTGGCGGCAGTAGACCATAGTGAGCCATGACCTCGCGCAGTTTCGCCTCGTTCTGCGGGTATATCGGCGCGAGCGGCGGGCGGATGTCGGGTGCGATCTTGCCCATGATACCGAGCGCGGTCTTGACCGGGCCGGGATTCGTCTCGATGAAGAGGACTTCGTTCATCTCCAGCAATTCGTAGTGGAGGTCACGCGCTTCGCGCCATTTGCCGGCTTCGGTCAGGTTGAAGAGCTCGGCGACCTGGCGCGGCAGCACGTTGCCGGTCGCGCTGACATGGCCCGCGCCGCCGAGACAGAGCATTGGGTAGCAGAGCGTTTCGATGCCGGAATAGACGAGAAAGTCGCGGCCGGTCAGCCGCTTGACGCGGTCTATGTCGAGGCTGACCTGATCGAAATCCTTGTTCGCCTCTTTGACACCGATGATGTTGGGACAGTCGCGCGCCAGGCGAGCGATCGTCTCCGGCGCGAGGTTGACCGCCGAGCGGCCGGGGATGTTGTAGAGGATGATCGGGAAATCGGGCACGTCGTCAGCCACCAGGCGGAAATGGCGGTATAGCCCTTCCTGGGTCGGCCGGTTGTAGTAGGGCACGATCACCAGCGCGGCGTCGGCCCCGGCCTTTTTCGCGAAGCGGGTGAAGCGGATCGTCTCGTCGAAGTTCGTCGAGCCGGTACCAGGCAAGACAGGCACCCGGCCACGCGCGGCGGCGACGGCGGTGGCGATGACGTACTCGCGCTCCTCGGGCGAGAGTGAGGTTGGCTCGCCGGTAGTGCCAGTGCAGCCGATGCCGTGACTGCCTTCGGCGATCTGGAATTCGACCAGGTCGCGAAACGCGCGCTCGTCAAACTGGCCGTCGCGGAACGGCGTGACTAGCGGCACGAGCGAACCGCGTAACCGGGCGCTCTCCATCAGCTTCCTCCCTGCGAACAAACAGGCAACGGGCGGCGGGGCGGGGTATCGTGGCGACGCGGTGAAGGAAGTTCGGCGCGCAGCTGATTGGCGAGCGCGGCGCAAACCACGACCGGGATGCCCCGGCGTCATTGCTGCTACTATGGAACGCCCCTGCCTGAGTGTCAAGCAGGGGCGTGAGCGGAAGCTGGTTGGCGGCGGGCAGTGATCGGCTACCCCCAGGCGCGCGGGCGGTCGGCGAGCCAGTCAGGAGCGGAGGCGGCGGGGCGTGCCGCGCCCGACTGCGTCCCAACGTAGAGGTAGCCCCAGTAGGGCGTTTCGTTATCGCCAACGTTGGTCAAGCGCAAGTTCTTGCTGCCGTCGGCGTTCATCACGTAGATATTGTTGGCGCCGTCCTGATTGGAGAAGTAGACGATCCGGGTACCATCCGGCGACCAGGAGGGCGCGGAATTGGCGGCGACCGAGTTGGTGACGCGGTGCGGGTTCGAGCCGTCAAAGTTGACGACATAAATCTGCGTTTCGGTGGCGTTTGCGTCTTGCGCCACGCGATAGACGATCTGCTTGCCGTCCGGCGAGATCATCGGCAGCGAATCGTCGGTCTGCGTGGTCAGCAGCCGGTGCGGGTTGCCGCCGTTGTCGTCCATGATGTAGAGCTGCGAGCGGCCAGTGTTCCCACGGTCGGAAGTGAAGATGATGGACTTGCCGTCCGGGGTCCAGGACGGCCAGCCGTCCTGACCGGGGTCGTTTGTCAGGCGCACCAGTTTCCCATCCTTCACCGCCATCTTGTACAGTTCCCAGTTGCCGTCACGGCTGGTCGAGAAGGCGATCCACTGACCATCGGGCGACCACGACCAGGCGTTATTCCAGGCGGGGTAATTGGTCAGATTCTTCAGGTTCGACGTGTCGGAGTTCATCAGATAAATCTGGTGGTTCCCCGAACCGTTGAGGCCGCCACCGGACGCCGTGTGGTCGGTGTGCTCGCCGGGCGCGACCGACGAGAAGACAATCTGCTTGCCGTCCGGCGAGATGCGCGGTCCCCAGGAGTGGCCGTTCGTCGAGACGAACTGGTGCTGGTCGGTGCCGTCCGGATTCATGATAAAGATTTCGGAGTTGTGGGTCTCCGGTGGACGGTGAGAGGAGAACATGATCACCTCACGCCGGCCGTCGGCGGTGAGGAACGAGCGGGTTGGCGAGGCCGCAGCTACCACCGCCGTCGCGGATGGCGCGGTGGTCGCGGTCGGCGCCGAGGTTGGTGTGGGGGCGGCGGTCTGCGCCGCTGTGGTGGGCGGTGGCGCGGTCGCGGTCGCGGCGGGCACGTTGACCAGATTGCCAGCACCCGGTGTGGGAACGTTGTCGGTCGCGTTGCGCCGGCCGTTGAACAGCACGATCGCGCTGAGCGCCACCAGCGCGATCAGCACGGCCACCAGCGCCCCGGCGATCACTTGCAGCGTGCGCGTATTGTTCGGCGGGGCGGCTGCGGGCGGCGGGGGGCCGGGTGAAGCGTAGTACTGGCCCGAAGCCGGTGGCGGCGTGCCCGGCGGCGCGTAATACTGGCCGGAGGCGGGCGGTGGGGTGCCGTATTGCCCGGCGCCAGGCCAGGGTGTCACCGGCTGACCACCGGACGGCGGGGCGCCCAGCGGCATGTAGCCGCTATTGGGCGTTTGCGCGACCGGATAACCGGCGCTGGGCGGTGGTGTGCCGACCACCGGATAGCCACTGCTAGCTGGCGGCATACTCTGTGGCGGATAGCTCACGTTCGGCGGTGGCGTGCCCTGCCAGCCTCCCCCGCGCGAGTCTACGAAGGTATCGGGCAGCGGAACGACGGGCGCGGGTGTCTTGATCGCCTCCGCCAGCGCCGCGAAGAGCGCCGCGCCGGTCGGATAGCGTTCCTCGGGACGCTTCGCCAGCGACCGGAGCAGCACCGCTTCGACGGCCGGGCTGACATTCGGGTTGATGGCGCGCGGCGTTGGTGGCGGCACAGTCAGATGGCGCACGACGATCGAGACCGGCGTATCGGCCGGCGTCTCGGCGCGGAAGGGCGGGCGGCCGGTCAGCGCCTCGTACAGCACCACGGCGAGCGAATAGAGGTCGGAGCGGCCATCGAGCGGCACGCCCTGCGCCTGTTCCGGCGACATGTACTCGGGCGTGCCGAGCATCGTGCCAGGCTTGGTCGGCGCGGCGGTGCCAACTTCCTCCACCTTGGCGATACCAAAGTCCACCAGCAGTGGGAAGTTTTGCCGGGTAAGTAAGATGTTGCTGGGCTTGACATCGCGATGGACGATCCCCTGCTCGTGCGCGTAGTCGAGCGCGTCGCCGATCGGGCGCAGCAGCGTGAGCACCTCGTCCGGCGTCAGGCGCGCCTGGTCACGCCGGTGCAGGCGGTCACCGAGCGTGCCACCGTCCACATATTGCATCACTAGATAGACGACGCCGTCATGCTCGCCGACATCGTAGACAGGCAGGATGTGGGGGTGCTGGAGCCGGGCGATCGAGCGCGCCTCCCGCAGGAAGCGGCGGATGAACTGCTCGTCGCCGGCCATATCGGGCTTGATGACTTTAATGGCGACCGTACGTCCGAATGACGGGTCGGTCGCGCGGTACACCGCCGCCATCCCGCCATGCGCCACCAGGGCTTCCACCCGGTAACGGCCGAGCATCTGACCGGAGAAATCCTCCACCACGGGGACACACTCCTTGCGCGGTTACTCCACACCTACTAGTACGCGCGAAACGGGCCCGTTGTTCCGGTCTTGCCCGGTACGTCCGTCCTCCAATGCTGGGGACGCCTTCGCTGACGGACGTACGCCGTCAGATACGCCAGGGATGTTGCCGGTATCCATGTTGTCCCACGCCTGACAGCACCTACCGGCGTTCCAGCACTCACGGCAGTTCCCCCAGGATTGGGGGGCGAGGGGGGCCGTCCCAGCCCGTAACCAGCGCGTACTCTGTGCGTTTTCACTGTGGCAGCGGGGCAAGGCGCTGGCGCTACGGGCGTACGTGCGCGTGTTTGTCCGGACGAAGCGGCGCGAAATCCTTGTCGCTGGACTGGCTGCCGTGGTACAGTGCGACGGACGTGTCAACGTCGCTAGAAACGACATGCCGCGATGAGCGGTACAGGGATGACTGCGCGGAGGGTGCGGGCTGCATGAAGCGGTGGGTCGTCAGTCTAATCGCCATTCTCGCGGTCGCGGCGGCGGCCCTGATGGTGCCGATCGCCATGGTGGGCGCGGAGCCGCCCGCCACCGTCTATTTTCCTCAAACCGGTCACAATGTTGGGGCGCCCTTTCTGAATTACTGGCGCGCGCACGGCGGGCTGGCTGTCTATGGCTATCCGCTCACCGAAGCGATGCAGGAAGTCAGCCCATACGATAACAAGACGTACACCGTGCAATACTTCGAGCGCGCCCGGCTGGAAGCCCACCCGGAGAACAAGGCGCCGTACGATGTGCTGCTCGGCCAGCTGGGACGCTCCGCCGCCGCCCGCATCGTCGGCAACAAGGCGTTCGACCCAATGGCGCAGCCGGCCACCGTTGACGACACCCATGCGTATTTTCCCGAATCGAAGCACACGCTCAGCGGCGACTTCCTCCAGTACTGGCAGAACAATGGCGGGCTGATGCAGTTCGGCTACCCGATCAGCGAGCCATTCCTGGAGCAGAGCGCGACTGACGGGAAGATTTACACCGTCCAATACTTCGAGCGCAATCGCTTTGAAGCGCACCCGGAGAACAAAGCCCCCTACAATGTGTTGCTCGGCCAGTTGGGGCGCGATCTGGTGACGCAGAAGCGTATTTCGATCGCGCCCGCGCCACGCGCCAACAACGCGCCGGACTACGCCGATAACCTCTTCTTCACGCCAACGCCGACGGCGACAAACACACCGACGCCCGCGCCAGCAACCGCGACGCCGGTGCCGCAGGCGTCCAACCCGCGCCCCGACCTGGGGGCGTACTACATCGAGGTCAACCTGACCCAGCAGCACCTGTGGGCGTACCAGGACGGGCAGGTGGTCTTCGACATTATCACCAGCACCGGCAAGCCCGGCTTCGACACGCCAACCGGCGATTTCTACGTCAACCAGATGCTGGAAACACAGGACATGACCGGCGGTCACGCGGGCGACGATAACTACTACTACACGCCCGACGTGCCCTGGATCATGTACTTCGACTGGAATGGCGACGCCATCCACGGTAACTACTGGATTGGTGATGATAACTTCGGCACGCCCCACAGTCACGGCTGCGTCGGCGTGCCGGTCTGGGCGGCGAAGTGGCTCTACAACTGGGGCTTCATCGGCCTGCCGGTCTGGATTCACTACTAACGCCGCTCGCCCTCGCTTGCTCATTCGCCCCGCCGACCTGGATGGTTGTCCAGGCCAGCGGGGTTTTCTCTGCGGCGCGGTGGTCATAGACACCGTGAGCTGAACCTGGCAGAATCGGTCGTCGCGCACTGGCAGAACTGGCCGGAATGGGATGAAGATGAGTGCAAGTCGGGTGCTGACGCTGGCGGAGTATCGGGCGGGGCGGCGCAAGGCGTTGCGGCAGGTCTCCTTGTGCTTACTCTTGCGCGAGGGCGAGGTGCTGCTGGCGCTGAAGAAGCGCGGGTTCGGCGTGGGCAAGTGGACCGGCGTCGGCGGCAAGCCCGAACCGGGCGAAGCAATCGAGGCGACGGCCGTGCGCGAGACCCAAGAAGAGATCGGCGTCACGCCGCGCGACCTGCGTCGCGTGGCGACGCTCGACTTCTTCTTCCCGCATGTTGCGGACGAAGCCTGGGATCAGCAAGTCTGCGTCTACATCGCCCACGCCTGGCGCGGCGACCCAGTCGAGACGGAGGAAGTCGCGCCGCGCTGGTTCGCCCATG
>DASUBC010000167.1:0-5998 GCA_035763465.1 Thermomicrobiales bacterium | reverse complement strand
CTAGCGCGTCTGGATCAACGCGCATGTCGGGGGCCACGATCGGGATGTACGTCACCGCCGCGCCGGCGGTGCGGGCGAACTCGCGGATGCCGTTCACCGAGTTGTGGTTGTCGAAGGTCAGCAGGTAGTTGTCGCCCGGTGCGAAGGGATAGGACTCGCCGATCAGTTTGAGCGCGCCGCTCGCGTTCGGCGTAAAGATCGCGATGTATTCATCGGGCGAGGCGTTGAAATAGCGCAAGACATACTCGCGCGCGTGCTCGACCAGCTCTGTCATCGCCAGCGAGGTCAGGTTCTTGGAATGTGGGTTACCGAATACCTGGCTGTCGAGCAGCGCAAGGTGGTCGCGCAGCTGCGATTCGGCATACAGGCCACCGCCGGTGTAGTCCAGGTAGACGTGATCCTGCCGGTCCAGTCGCGCATACTCGGTCGCGCGCAAATCGTCCAGCGCACGGGTGGAAGCATACGCCGGATAGTCGCGCTGAAACGCCAGAAACGCAGCATCCGCAGCTTCCTGCCGATAGCGCCGCTGCGGAGTGACCGACGCCGGCTGGTTCGACGTAGCCCGTGGTACCATTGGGACCAGCCGCTGGGCGAGTGTCCGCATGTTGAACATAGCCGCGCTCCTTGTGTGCCCCATCATCACCTGGGCGACATTGTCTCCTGGGATATGTAGAGGCGGCGTCTTCGAAAGAATGTGCCGCCAACGGCGTCCAGTTTGCCGATCACAATCGGCGCGCGGTGGATGAAGCTGGGATACGCGCAAACGTAAGCGTGGTAGCACGACGGGGAGGCACGACGCACAACAGCGTTCCGGTGCGGGAGCAGCGCCGGCAGCGGAGACGGCGGAAGCGAGGCTGAATGCCGTCTCGGCCAGCGTATGCAGCGCGGTCGCGGGAATCCGTGTAAACCGCGTACCGCTCGTCCGGACGGTGATCATCCGGCCTTCGGCGCGAAAGAGTGGGCGCCCGTTGCTCGTGTCAACACGGTGGGCACCCCGCGCCTCTGTACCTCTCTTTACGATGATCGGAAAAGTTTGTTTCGGTCAAGCGCCCGCCCACACGACGACAAGGAGGGATTGATGCCTGTGTTGCCCCTGACCCTTGACGAATTGCTCACCACGACACGGGCGGTCCGCAAGCGCCTCGACTTCGCCCGGCCAGTCGAGCGCGCGGTCCTGGAAGAATGCCTGACGATCGCCCAGCAGGCGCCCACCGGCTCGAACCGGCAGCACTGGCAATTCATTGTCGTCACGGACCCCGATAAACGCGCGGCCCTGGCCGACTGCTACCGGCGCGGGTGGGCGCGCTACCGCGACTCGCCCGGCTACGCCGGTCGCGCCCCGCAGGCCGACGCCGCGCGGGCCGCGACACAGTCACGCGTGGCCGCTTCCGCCGCCTACCTTGCGGATCACATGCACGAGGCGCCGGTGCTGGTCGTGCCCTGCATCCGGGGCCGCACCGATGGCGCACCAGCCGCCGCGCAAGCCGCCGCCTGGGGTTCGATTCTGCCGGCAGTCTGGAGTTTTATGCTCGCCGCGCGGGCGCGGGGACTCGGCACAGTCTGGACGACACTGCACCTGTCGTTCGAAGAAGAGGCGGCCAGCGTCCTGGGCATCCCTTATGCCGAGGTCATGCAGGCGGCGCTGATTCCGGTGGCCTACACCAGAGGGGTGCAGTTCCAGCCTGGTCCGCGTGAACCGCTCGATACCTTCGTGCGCTGGGAGACGTGGTGAGCGCCGCCGGGCGACCGGCGTGCGCCTTCGCTGCCGCTCGGTGCTCCCCCTCTCCCGCGCGACGGGAGAGGGGTTGGGGGGTGAGGGCTGCCGCATAGATGCACATTAATTCCTATACCCCTCGTCAAGCGCGGGCGCGCAGGGTACACTCTCCCGGAAGCAGAGACTAGCCTGGCAGACTATGGTGGGCATGAAGCAGACGCGCGGCGCAGCGATTCGGAATCGGCGGTCAGTCAGTCGCCTCTGGTTCAGCCTCATGCTGGTGCTCGCGCTTGTCGCGTGCGGGAGTTCCAGCGCGCCGTCGCCCGCGCCGGACGACCCAACCCCCGCTCCGCCAGACGCCACGGCCACCGCCGACCTTCCGCAACCAACGCCCGCGCTTGTGCCGACGCCATCGCCGACCACACTGACCCCGGAAGAGTTCGACACCGCCGTGAGCCAGCTGGTGGCGAAGTTTGGCAGCCGGGGTATCAGCATGGCCGGCATCGTGATCACCGATAGCGCGACCGGCGATCTGGTTACGCTCAATGAAGACCACCCGTTCGTCGCCGCGAGCCTCTATAAGCTCTTCGTGCTCTGGCAGACGCAGCGTATGATTCGCGCGGGTCAGCTGAGCGACGACACAGCGCTGGTGCTGGGTCCAGACACCGATGACTCCGAAGAAGATGGCTACTCGCTGGGCGATTATGGCAGCACGATTACCGTCGCCGAGGCCCGGCGCCTGATGATTACCGAGAGTAATAACACGGCGGCCTGGCTACTCGCCAAAGAGATTGACTGGGACGCCGCCCGGCCGGTCCTGCGCGACGCCGGGTTCGCCGTCACCGAGGTCTGGCCGAACCCCGTCACCACGCCGCGCGAGGTGACGCGCTATCTGCAAGGCGTCATCAACCACAACCTCGATCCCGCGCTGCAAGACGCCGACTACACCTTAATGCTCAATCTGCTCAAAGAGCAACAGATCAACACCATGCTGTCCCCGGGCTGGCCGCGGGGCGTCGTGTTCGCGCATAAGACCGGGGAAGTGGACGGCGATACGCACGACGCGGGCGCGCTTCTGCTGCCCGATGGCCGGGTGATCTACATCACGGTCATGACTGAAGGTGACTACGATCCCGCGCTGCTCTTCATGCGCCAGCTCGCGACCCTCGTCTGGGCACGGTTCAGCTCATCCCAGCCGTAGCAGGACACTATGGCGGCTCTTTCCAGCCTTTTCAATCTATAGACAGGCTTCCGTAACGAGAGTATACTCTGCTTTGAAACCCTCCGAACCGGAACGCCATCCGGTCTTCGGACAGCGCCTCCTCTACCGTATGGGCGACGGAATCATGATGGCAGGAACGTAGCGTGAGCACGCAGGTTGAGACGTTGCCGCTCACCGAAGATGAGACCATGCTGGGCAAACCGCAGTTTGCCGAGCTGCTCGAGCTCATCAGGCAGCAGATGCCCGGTGTGGACACCGCGCTGATTGAGCGCGCCTATGCGTTCGCCGCGCACGCGCACCTGGGTCAGTTCCGGAAGAGCGGCGAACCCTATATCGTGCATCCTATCGGCACAGCCCGCATTCTGGCCGAGATGCAGCTCGACCCCGAGACGATCGCGGCAGCGTTGCTGCACGACGTCATCGAGGATACCGGCGCCTCGGAGGCCGAACTCGTCGAACAGTTTGGCCGGCGGGTCGGCCGGTTAGTGGACGGTGTGACCAAACTCGGTCGCACGGCGAGTTTGCACTGGGTGCATCAGGACGATGGCGCCAGCGCCAGGCACGATCGGGAGAAAGCGGCCCAGGCGGAAAATCTCCGCAAGATGGTGCTGGCGATGGTGGACGATGTCAGCGTCGTCCTGATCAAGCTCGCCGACCGCCTGCACAATATGCGCTCCGCGCCGCTGGCCGACGCCGAAAAACAGCGCCGCAAGGCGCTGGAGACGATGGAGATCTACGCTCCGCTCGCCAACCGCCTCGGCATCCGCCAGTTCAAGTCTGAACTGGAAGACCTGGCGTTCAAATATCTCAATCCCGAGGAATTCACGGCGATCGAGACCCGGCTGCGCGCCGAAGCCGAGGAGCGCGGGCGCTACATCGAGCGCGTGACCGACGAGTTGCAGCACGCCTTGCAAGAAGCCAGCATCAAGGCGGAGATTACCGGCCGGGCCAAGCATATCTATTCCATCTATAAAAAAATGCAGCGCAAGGGGCGTTCGTTCGACGAGATTTACGACGTCATCGGCATCCGGATCATCGTGGATGAAAAACCCGATTGCTACGGCGCGCTCGGCGTTGTCCACTCGATGTGGCACCCGATTCCGGGCGAGTTCGACGACTACATCGCGACGCCGAAAGAGAGCATGTACCAGTCATTGCACACCGCCGTGCTGGCGCTCGGCGCACGGCCACTGGAGATTCAGATTCGCACGCGCGAGATGCACCGCGTCGCGGAATATGGCATCGCGGCCCACTGGCGCTACAAAGAGGCGGGGCGCACCGACTCGTATGTCGAGGCGAAGGTCGCCTGGCTGCGGCGGCTGATGGAGTGGCGCGACGAAGTCGTTGACGCGCAAGAGTTTGTCGAGTCGCTCAAGAGCGACGTCTTCCGCGAGATGATCTATGTCTTCACGCCCAACGGCGACATCATCGAGCTGCCGAAAGGCGCGACGCCGGTAGATTTCGCCTACCGCATCCACACCGATGTCGGCCACAGCACGATTGGCGCGAAGGTCAACGATAAACTCGTGCCGCTCAACTACAAGCTGGAGAACGCGCAGGTCATCCGTATCCTGACCTCCAAGACCAAGACCGGGCCGAGTCGCGACTGGCTCAATCCGGCCGCCGGCTACGTGGCGACCGCTGGCGCGCGGGAGAAGATTCGTCAGTGGTTCCGGCGGCAGCGCCGCGAGGAAAATATCGCGCAGGGCAAGGAGACGCTGGAGAAGGAGCTGAAGCGACTCGGCCTCGAACTACGCGCCGACGAAGTTGCCAAACGCTTCCCCAGCTTTACCAAGACGGATGATTTCCTGGCCGCCATTGGCTATGGCTCCATAACCGCCCAGCAGATCGCCGGCAAGCTCGGGGAGACGACCGCCGAGCGCGACACCCTGCTGCCCCAGAAGTACACCATTGCCAAGCCATCGCCGTCGAACCTGGAAGTCATGGGTGTCGGCGACTTACTCACCAGGCTGGCGCCCTGCTGCAAGCCGCTGCCGGGCGACGCGATCATCGGCTTCGTCACGCGCGGCCGGGGCGTGACCGTCCATCGCGCCGACTGTCCCAACGTCGCCAACATCAGCGACCGCGACCGGCTGCTGTCCGTCAGCTGGGGCAACGGCAACCGCCAGCTCTATCCGGTCCAGATTCGCGTCAGCGCCTGGGACCGCGTCGGACTGCTCCGAGACATTACCTCGGTCGCCGCCGACGAAAAGATCAACATCCTCTCCGTCCTCACCAACACCCACTCCGACCGCAGCGTGACCATCCTGATGACCATCGAAGTCGCCGACATTCCACAGTTGAGCCACATCCTTAGCCGTTTCGAGAACATCCGCGACGTTTACGACGTCATTCGCGATGGGCGCGACATCCCCAACGCGCTGGCCCGGCAAGGTGACTGAGCACCAGCATCAGTCGCCATCACCCATCACGCGAGCGACCGCCGCGCGGCGCGCATGGCAGACAATTTGCGTACATGGTTTTGTCTGCAAGGTACTGCCGACAACCGGATCGGGTTCGATTACCCTGGTCGTGTGACAATAGCGACTGATTATCCGTCAAGTAGTGCTGGCGCGTTTCACTGGTGTCCTGCGTGATATGAGAAGGCATTGATGAAGACGACAGCCCAGATCAGCGTGGTCATCGCGGACGATCACCCGTTTTTGCGTGAAGGCGTACGCAGCTTCCTCTCCACCGAGCCAGGTATTGCTGTTATTGGCATGGGTGGTAACGGCGCGGAGGCGCTCCAACTCATCGAGGAACACCACCCAGCCATTCTGGTCACGGATGTGCGGATGCCGGTTATGGACGGACTGCAATTGCTGGCCGAGCTCCGGCGGCGTGCGCTGCCCACACGGGCCGTCGTGCTGAGTGTTGGTGGCGATCCTACCGATATTGTCGAGTTGTTTGAAGCTGGCGCGGCGGGGTACGTCTTGAAAGACCGCGCCGTGAGCGATCTGGTCGAGGTCATCCACGCCGTTGCCGAAGGGCAAGTGGCGATCGGGGCCGATGTTGTGCCGGCGCCGGATTTGCCGGTGGACAACCTGCCACACGGTCTGACC
>DASUBC010000166.1:0-12239 GCA_035763465.1 Thermomicrobiales bacterium | reverse complement strand
TTAGCGGCACGGCCGTTCGGCGTCTCGGCTCCTGGGCGACTTCGGCGGTCATCCAGCGCGGGAGGCTCGCAATCGGTGGCCTCCACTTCCCTGTCGCTGACGCGCCCGCCTACTCCGTCCTCCTCCCCCTCTCCCGTGGCGACGGGAGAGGGGGGCGCCGCCCGCAGGTGGCGGGGGTGAGGGTCGTTCGTCACGCCTGCCGCCGCGCCAGCCGCACCCCCGCGTAGGTCACGCCGGCGATGGCGGCGACGCCGGCCAGGATGGGCAGCGGCGAGGTAGTGGTCGCGGGCGGTGGCGCGGGGATAGCGGCGCGTTCCGCAGGGGTGCGGGCGTGGCGGCGGGCCAGTTCGAGGCGCAGGCTCTCCTCGCCTTTCGCCATCGCCCAGCGGTGGTTCGCCGCGAAGATTGGCTTGAAGACGAAAGAGCCGTACTTCAGCAACGGCTTGTCGGCGCGAATCTGCCAGTCGTAGGTGATGTCGGACCCGCCATCGCGGTCCGCGATGGTCCAGATGCCGCGCCCGTCGAAGTCGCCGCGCGCCACCAGCGTGAAGCCGTGGGGGTGACGCGACTCGGTGACAGTGAACTGCCAGCGCAGCGTATAGGGCAGCCAGCCTTTGGTATACAGGTCCACCACGCGGCCAACGCCGCGTTCGTCGCCCGGTTCCAGCACCCGCACGTCGAGATAGACCGACGGCCACCAGTCCACTAGCGCGGTCGGGTCGGCGAGCACGTCCGAGACCTCCTCCGCCGTGGCCGGCACGCGCCAGTGGGTGATGAAGTGATAGTCGTTGCTGCCGGCGGGGTCGGCCACAGCCGCCGGCTGGCGTTGCTGGAGCGCCGCGCCGACGATCTGGTAGCAGCGGCGCAGATCGGCCGCGATGCGCTGCCAGTCGCCCTCGATGTCGGTCGAGGCGCCGCTGGTGATCTCGTCCACCGTGTTCATCGCGCGCACACGCCATGCGGCCGATTCGCGCGCGTCGTCCGCGTCCAGGTCGAAAAGCGCGGCGTGCAGTTCGGTCATCGTGGCGATCAGTTCGGTCTTGTCCGGCTGCCCAGCCAGGCGGCGATGCACCTCATAATACTGAAGTTCGAGCGGCGCGACGCGCTCGGGGTCGAAGTGGATCGGGGCGTAGCGCGCGGCCAGGCGATAGAAGCGCGTGAGGTAGCGCAGCACCGCCGCGTCGTCGTGCTCGACCGGCGCCCAGGCCACCGACGCGCGCACGATGTCGTAGGCGGCGCGCAGCGACAGCGGGAAGGGAATGCGGAACTGCTCCTGGCAGAGCGCGACCGTCAGCCGGAGCAGGCGGGGCCACTCGCGGTCGTAGTAGGCCCGCCAGCCAGCGGTCTCGTAGTCGGCGACCTGGACAGCGTCGAACTGGACGGCTTGCGCCTGCATGGTGCTACTCCTCTTGTCCTGCAAAATCAGGCTGCGCCACACTCCGGACAGGACTGGCGACGGGCGCTGGGTGGCGGGAGGCGCGGCGTACCCGCGCCGCCGGGTTGAGCGCGCGGTTCGCCACCCGCCCCAGCACTGCCGGTTGAAACAGTGTCGTGGGCGGCTTCACCAGGTGCAACACATTGAAAAACGCCTGCTCGACCGCCGGCTGTTCTCCGGCCAGCGCCGTGACCTGATTCATATAGCGGTGCATCAGGCGGGTTTTGCGATCGGGACGCCCGCCTTCGGTCGCCGGCCAGCGGAAATCTTCGCTTGTCGCCAGGAGCCAGGGCGTCACGTTGACGCGGGCCAGGTCGCGCTGGAACTGCCTGGCGGCGCCGGCCAGGTCGCCGCCGGCCGCGCGCAGGCAGCGGTCGAGCGCCAGCGCCGCGTTCGCGCTGGTCGTCATGCCCTGCCCGTAGACCGGGTTGAAGGCGCAGACGGCGTCGCCGAGCGCGACCAGGCCAGCCGGCCAGCGGGGCAGGCGCTCGTAATGGCGCAGCCGGTTCTCGGTGCGGCGGTAGCCATAGATCGGCGTCAGCGGCTCGGCGTCCTTGATGGCCGCGTAGAGCGCGGGGTCGGCGAGACTGCGCGCGAAGTCGAGGAAACCCGCCTCGTCCTGCGGCGGATAGTCGCGCGCGGCGCCGCCGAGCGTCACGATCCAGCGGTCGTCTTCGACGGGGTAGATGACCCCGCTACGGCGGTTATGCGGCGGCTGGTTGAAGATGAGCATCGCCTTCCAGTCGCCGGTGAACCCAGCAGGGCGGCGGTACCAGCGGCTGGCATAGCCAAGGAAGGCGTTGATGACCGTTTCTTCGACCTGGCCATAGCCACGCGCCGCGAGCCACTCCGCCGTCTTCGCGTCGCGCCCGCTGGCGTCAACGACGAAATCGGCGCGCAGTTCCTCGCCTGGGCCTGTGGCGGTGCCGTCGCGCCGCCGGGCGACGACGCCGGTCACGCGCTGCCCGGCGGCATCGGTGCGGAGATCGAGCACGTCATGCTCCGGCAAGAAGGTGATGCGCTCGTCCGTGGCGAGCCGCTGCCGGATGCGCCATTCGAGGAGGGCGCGACTACAGGTGCGCGTCACCAGGCCCGAGTGAAAGCGCGGCCCCCAGCCGCTGACGAAGCGCGAGGCGCAGTCAAGGGACCAGTCCACCTGCGGCGCGCCGGCGGCGGCCAGTTCGTCCTCCAGGCCAGGAAAGAGTTCTTCCAGCACCTGCATACCGCGCACCAGGAGGATGTGGACGTGCCGGGCCTGCGGCACGCCCTTACGCCACTCCGGCCCGTCGGGAAAGCAGTCGCGTTCGACAATGGTGACGCGGTCGAAATGGTTGGCGAGCACGCGGGCGGACCATAAGCCGGCCATACTGCCGCCAATGACCAGCGCGTGCCGGGATGCACTATCCTGAATACCGTTGACGGCTTGTGTAGTCGGGGTCGCTGCGACCATGCTTACCGAACTCCTTGCTCACGCTGATGCCGTGTTCGCTAGCGGTAGTAGACATCTGACTGGTGTTCATCTACCAGTCTCAACGTTGCTCATCCTCTAGCCATTTTCTAGGTATCGCCGGTCTCGTCGCCGTTGTCGGCGCGGAGTTCGGGGAGCAGGCCGACGTCGCGCAAAAAGGCGGCCATATCCCAGATACGCGAGCCACGCACGATGCGCCCGGCGTCAACCGTCAGCATCGAGATGCCCCGGATGCGGACCGGGCGGCCCGTCGCGGGAATCCGCAGGAAGGCGCCGAGGTGCGTCGCGGTCGCCGTCCAGCTCAGCGCCACCTGATTCCCCTCGACCAGCAGCCCTTCGCGCTGGAGGCGCAGGTCGGGAAAGGCGCGGAACCAGCGCCGGGTCATTTTCCGCAGGGCGGCGAAGTTCTGGGTCACGGCGGCCTCCCCAATATCGAGACCCTGAAAGTCTGGCGCGTAGCACGCCAGCACGCGGTCCAGGTCGTGAGCGCCCCACGCGGCGAGCAGTTCGGCCGCCAGGGTTTCCGCCACCTGCCGCGTTGCGCCATCAGTTGCCACCAGCCCGGTCAGCGGGGGAACCGCTCGGGCGGGCGCGGGTCGCGTTGCCTTCCTCTCCACGGTATCTCCCTCTCATAGAGCGCCATTCTCCCCGAGTTACGTCCCTGACAGGGCTGGTGTTTACCACGGGCGCGGCGCCGCTGCGGGGTTGCGCTGAATTCATTCGGCGCGAAGGGAGACCCACTGCGTGGGTACCCCGCCACAAAGTCCCTGCGGGACTGGGACTGGTCAACTCCGCCGCCCACTACCAGCCCCGGCCTCGCAATAAGCCCAGTCCTCGTGAGAGGACTTCGTGGCCGCAGCCCTTCGCCCGGATTTCAATCCGGGATGGCCCGCAGCAGCACTGCCTCGCGACCCAGCCCCCGCGTGCGCCGCTCCCATCAGCGCACTAGCAGCCTACCCTGAACGGTTCTTCGTCCCCGCCCGGCGCAGCCACACGAGAACAGTCCTACTATGGGGCAGCGCACTAGCCGGTTGACAGGCCGAAAGCTGCTCAGTTCTTGCTCATGACGAGTAGCGAGCAGAAAGTAGGGAGTAGAGAGTGGTTACGGTGCTGTCTCCTGGCCCGGCGCCGGTGACGAGAAACTCTCTACTCGCTACTCCCTACTCCCAATGTCGCGCGGCCAGAGCAGTTCCACCACGCGGGCCAGGCCGGCGCTGAGGTGGCGGCGGTAGGTGCTGAAGGGGAGGTCGAGCAGTTCGGCGGCGGCTTCTTGCGTTGGCGCGGGCGCGATGTAGGTACGGTAGAGCGCGCGGTAGAGTTTGGCGTCGCGCGGTGGCGCTTGCAGCGATTCAATCGCCTCGCGGAGCAATGCTTGTAGCGCGGCGATCCGTTCCGGCTCGGCCGCGTTCGCGCCGGCGCGTTCGCTGACCATCCGCGAGCGCAGCAGCGGACTTCGCGCCAGCCGTTCCGGGCGCAGGAAGTCGCGCAGCGCATCGCGCACCGCCGTGGCGAACTCCGGTTCGCTGAGGACGACCGGCCTGGCGCGCGGTGTTGGCGCGGGCGCGGGCGACGTCGCGATCTCCCGTTCGGCCAGCAGGTCGAGCCAGGCGAGCGGGGGCGTGACGCGCCAGTCGTGGCCGAAGACACCATAGCGCCGGCCGCCGACCTCAAAATCGGCCTCCAGCAGACGCTGGAGGTCAATATGGGTGAAGAGCGCGTGCCAGAAGTCGGGGTCGGCGCAGGGGAAGAAACTGAACGCCAGCCCCGGCGCGGTGAGGTAGTGTTGCGCGACGTTGCCGAAGAGCAGCGTTTGCATCGGCGAGACGGCCTGGTAGGTGTCGCGTGCCAGCCAGAACCGGAACAGGGTCGCGCTTTCGCCGCCGCGCAATGGCGCGTGCTGGTCGAGATGGTTCCTGGCCGCCGCGATGGCTGGGTCGGCCGCCCGGTCGGCGTCCGTCGTCTGGGGCAGGGCGAGCGCCACCACGACGCCGCCGGGCGCCTGCTTGTCGTCGCGATAGACCGTCACCTGCGCGGCCGGGTGCGCCAGCCAGTGCTCGGCCAGCCGGGCGGAGTCGGCGCCCTCGTGGGCCGCGACCATCGCGACAACCGCCTCGTGGTCGTCCGCGCGCAGCGTGTCGGGCAGGGCGCTGCCGGTCTCCTGCCATTCGAGGAAGGGGCGCATAATCGGGTTGTCGCGGTGCAGGAAGACATACTCGAAGAGCACGCGCTGCTGTTCGAGCCCAGTGGTCTGTTGCAGTCGCGCCGCGTAATACTGGCGTGCGCGGCTGTGCAGTTCCGCGTACCAGTCGGGGTTGCGCCAGTGCAGGTCGGCGATCAGCGCCTCGCGCGCCAGGTCGTGTGGGAAGAGGCCCAGTGGACCGGCTTCGATGAACGAGAGGCCGCGCAGCCAGTCGAAGAGTTCGTGCGCGTCGGGCAGCCGCAGCGTTTCAGCCAGCAACGATTCGGTGGTCAGGCGCACCAGCGCGCAGATTTCGAGCGCGGCGCGGTGCGCCGGCCCTGGCACTTTCATGACGAATTGTTCAAGGAGCGTCTTGATGATGTCGGGCGCGGCGCTCGGTTCAAAGCGCCAGTCGGCGCGGTGGGCAAAGACATCGGCGACGAGTGAGAGCGCCAGCGGGTGCCCGTGGGTGAAGGCGAGCACCGCCTGGTGCTGGTCAGCGGGCACCGTGCGCGCGGTCAGGTACGCCAGGCTCTCGTTGGGCGACAGGTTCCGTAGCGGCACTGTCTGGACCAGCGACTGCCAGCCAGGGTCCGCGCGCCAGGCCACCGGCGGCGGCTGCCGCCCCGCCAGGACGACCAGCACCGTCTCCGGCAGTTGCGGCAGCCAGGTCTCGCGCAACCAGCCATCGAGCGGCGTGAGCATCTCGTAGGTATCCACCAGGATGACGCGCCGCGCCGCTGGGGCGAGCAGCGCCCGGTCGAGCGCGTCGCCGGCGGCGACACCCAGGCTGCCGGCGAGCGCGCCAAGAAAGGCATCCGGCACCGAGTCAATATCGCGCCCATCGAGGCGCGCGACCGCCACGCCGCGGCGCTCGCACGCCGCCGCGAAGGTGTTGAGCAAGGTCGTCTTCCCAACGCCGCCTGGGCCATAGACATGGAGCACGGAGAAGGGCAGTTCACTCGCGGCGAGTGCGGTGTCGAATAGACCCAGTTCGGCGGCCCGGCCGACAAAGCGGCGGTGGCGCGCGGCAAGCAGGCGATCGGCCAGGCGAGGTGTCATAGTGACCCTCCGGCGGAAACGATGAGCAAAACAATGATGACCGTTGCTTTCTGGCTCTCGTGCCTCGCACTATACCCGACTGGCGGCCGGTTGGCAATGACCAAACGCTGGTGATAAAGCTGACGATATTGATAGAAACAGTCGGGCGGTCGGGCGGTGGATTTATGCCGGCACGGCGCCTGGCTGTGGGCGTGGCGCCATTGAAGGCAGCCGCCGAATGAATTCGGCGCTAGGGGCTGCGGCCACGAAGTCCCTGCGGGACTGGGTTCAGGCCAACGTCGGGGCTAGCTGCTGGCACTGTGCCGGCATAAACCCACTGCCCGACTGGTATCGGCATCCGAGAAATGACGGCGCCGCGAGCAATCCATCCGGCTGGTTCGCGCGTAGGAATGGGTAGATGGTCAGTGGTCGAACGAATGGTGAAGGGTCCGCCCTTCGCCCAGGTTGACCGCGCCCTCGCTGCGGCCGGTTGGTACACGTCTCAGGAGGTTCGTGATGCGGAAGTCTGCCCCGTTCCTACTCGTGGCCGCCCTACTCCTGCTCACTCTGGCGCTGCCTGGCGTTGTCTCGGCGGCGGTGGTTATCAGCCGTGCCGAACTCAAGGGGACGCAACTGCGGATTGACGGCAGCGGCGCCACGGCGAACGCCAGCATCACCGTTGACGGCACGGCGCTCGGTCACGCCGACCAGAACGGCCAGTTCAGCATTCAGCAGGACCCCTTCTCCTCGGCAACCTGCACCGTGACCGTCAGCGACGGGACGACCTCCACCCAGGCCAGCCTCAGCGGCTGCACGCCGAGCGCACCACCTCAACCGAGCGGGCCGCCCGCACCCGCGCCGCTCGCGCCTGCCGCCGGGGCGTCGGTCACGGAGCCATTCACGCTCGCCTGGTCGGCGGTCAGCGACCCGAGCGGGATCGCCGCCTACAACTGGGAGATCAGCCCATCGTCCACCTTCTCGCCGGTCATCAAGTTGAACTCGACGAACGGCGCGACCCAGGACATCGTCAGCGGCCTGCCCACCGGCACCTATTTCTGGCACGTCCAGGCCGTGAGCGGCGCCTTCGTGGACGGGGCCTGGTCAAGCCCGCAGAGCCTCACCGTCACGGGCGCGGGCGCGGGCGCGCCGGGCACGCCGACGCTCGACCCGCCGCACGGCGGGACGGCCTTCCACCCAATGGAGAGCATCACCTTCACCTGGAGCGCCGTGCCGGGAGCTGCGACCTACACTCTCGACGCGGCGACCGACCCGACCTTCCCAGTCGCCACCGAGCTCCATAACGACAACATCCCCACCACCACCGGCGGGCTGCTGCTGGGCGACAGCATCCCGCAGGGTCTCTACTTTGTGCGCGTCACGGCGGTGGACGCGAACCGCGTCGCCGGCCTGCCGTCCAACATTGTCACCTTCACCCTCTCCTTTAACGCGCCGCTGCCCCCACCACCGACGCTCCTCAGTCCGGCGAACGGCGCGCAGGCGCCGCTGCCGGTAACCTTCACCTGGACCGACGTGCCGAACCCGCAGGAATCAGGCTACCTGCTGGAGATCGCCAGCGACCCCAACTTTTCGTCAATCGAGTACATCAACAACCAGATCACCGGCCCGCACTGGACCGTGACCTCGCTGACGGCGGGGACGAAGTTCTGGCACATCGCCTCCATGCAGGGCGACTCCGCCCCCGGCGTGCCGGCGCTCACCGCCTGGTCAACCACCGGCTCGTTCGTCGTGCCCGCGACAACTACGGTCGGGTCGCTGGCGCTGTCGAATCCAACGCCCTTCAGCGGAGACAGCGAAATCGTCACTGTGCAGCTCACCGGGCCGGCGCCGGCCGGCGGCGCGGTCCTCAACCTGACGAGCAGTGACCCGGTGGCCATGCAGCTGCCGGCGACCTTCACGGTGGGCGCGGGCTTCGCGTTCGCGCAGTTCACCTTCCAGACGGGGCAGGTGACGGCGCCGACCCCGGTGACGCTGACCGCGACGCTTGGCGCGTCGGCGGCATCCGTCAGCGTCACGCTGCAACCGCCGTCCCTCAAGCAAGTCAGCGTACCGGGCAGTAGCACCGGCGGCGCGCCCACACAGGCGATTGTGATGCTGAACGGCCTGGCCCCGCCGGCTGGGGCGGTCGTCACCCTCAGCAGCGATTCGGCCGCGCTGACTCCGCCGGCAACCGTCACGATAGCGCCTGGCGACGCCTCGGTCACGGTCGCGGTTCCGACGAGCGCCGTCGCGGCGAACACGCTCGTCACCATCACCGCGACCTGGAACGGCCAGTCGGTGCAGGCGCAGACGACGCTGACGCCGGGGCAGCCGCCCGCATCGCTGACCCTGAACCCGACCTCGACGACCCCGCCAACCGTGACGAGTTCGACCGGCACGGTCCGGCTCGCGGCGCCGGCGGCCACCGACGTCGCCCTGTCGCTCACGAGCAGCAACCCGGCGGTCGCCAGCGTGAACTCGCTCGTCACAGTGCCGGCCGGCGCGGTGGCCGCCAACTTCTTCATCTTCACGCGCAATATCGTCAGCGCGCCGACCGCCGTCACGATCGCCGTCACCAGCGGGGGCGTGACGCAGTCGGCCATCCTGACGGTGAATCCCTCCGCGCCAGCGGCGGCGCTCAGCGCGCTCACGGTCAACCCGGCGAGCGTCGCTGGCGGAGGCAGCGCACAGGGCACGGTCACGTTGAGCGCGGCCCCGTCGAGCGCGACCACTGTCAGTCTGTCCAGTAACAACGCGGCGGCGACGGCGCCGGCGAGCGTCACGGTCGCCGCTGGGGCGACGACCGCCACCTTCACGGTGACGACCACGGCGGTGTCGGCGACGACCGGCGTGACCATCTCGGCGAGCGCCGGGGGCGTGACCAAGACCGCTGCGCTCAGTGTGACGGCCGCCCCGGCCGATAGCGTCGCCGTCCAGCAGGCGGAGTACGTCGTCAAGGACCAGGTGCTGTCGGTCCAGGCGACCGGCAGCAACACAAGCGCGACGCTGCGCGTCTACGTGACCTCGTCGGGCGCGCTGATCGGGACGCTGACGAACAAGGGCGGCGGCCGGTACGAGGGGCAGTTCTCCTGGCCGGTGAACCCGCAGAACATCACCGTGCGGAGCAGCCTGGGCGGCGCCGGCACGGCGGGGGTGACCGCCAAGTAGTGAGTCGGGCAGTCGGGCAGTCGGGCAGTCGGGCAGTGGGTTCCGTTCAGTCCGGTACCCGGCGGTTGAAACCGCGGGCTGAAGGCGGCGGCCACGAAGTCCACCTGCGCGGACTGGGTTCATGGCGAGGCCGGGGCTAGTAGCTAGCGGAGCGGCTGACCAGCCCCAGTCCCCGAAGGGAACTTCGGCGCCGCCGCGCTCGCGGCAACCGCAACGGATGGGCAGCCTGAAACCACTGGCGCCGCCTGGCTCAGCACTCGTGGCCACGATATTGCTACCACCCTCGGTCATCTCCCGCGCCACAAGGCTCCGCCGATTCCTGTTAGCATACGGGGACTGAAAGCGGACGCTACTTGCGCGGGCGGGAGGATTGCGTGGCGAAGACGACTGCGGGACGGGGCAAACGCCGGGCTGGGACAGAGAAGGCCGTACCGACGCCGGAAGCCGTGCTGGGCCAGCCGGTCGGCGCGGAGCGGTTCATCCCCGACTGGCCCGAGATGGTGGACTACTTCACCCGGCTGGCGGCGGCGTCCGACCGGGTGCAGGTGGAGGAACTGGGGCGCTCGACGGACGACAATCCGTTCATTCTAGTGACGATTTCCGCGCCGGAGAATCTGGCGCGGCACGACGAGTTGCGTGCGATTAACCAGCGCCTCTTCGACCCGCGCGGCGTCGCGCCGGAGGAAGTCGAGGGACTAATCGCGAATGGGCGCTCGGTGGCGCTGCTCCTCTGCACGCAGCACTCCAACGAACTCGGCGCGGCGCTGATGACGCTCGAACTGGCCTACGACCTCGCGACGAAGGACGACGCGGCGACGCGGACGGTGCTGGACAATACGATCACGCTGATCGTGCCGTGCGCCAATCCCGATGGGCACCGGATGATCGTGGACTGGTACCGGCGCTGGCTCGACACGCCGTACGAAGGGCAGCCGATGCCCTGGCTCTATCACCCCTACGTCGGCCACGACAACAACCGCGACTGGTTCATGCTGACCCAGGCGGAGACGCGCCTGATCGCCGCCTTGCACAATCGCGAACACCCCCAACTCGTCTTCGACATGCACCAGATGGGCCGCGAGGGCGCGCGGTTCATGGCGCCACCCTTCATTGACCCGCTCGACCCCAACCAAGACCCGGTCATTCAGGCGGGCTTCGCGGCGGTCGGCACGGCGGTCGCCGCGCGACTGACGGCGGCGGGCAAGGCGGGCGTCGCCACGCACATCATCTTCGACAATTATTCGCCGTCGCTCGCCTACGGCAACTATCACGGCAGCGTGGACCTGCTCAGTGAAGCGGCGTCGTGCAAATTCGCCACGCCCGTTGACCTGAAGGAAGATGAACTCAAGGGGCGCGGCGGCTTCGACCCGGCCAAACGCACCTGGAACCACCCGCTGCCCTGGAAGGGTGGCCGCTGGACGCTGCGCGACATCATTGATTATGACAAGATCGCCGCGCTGGCCTTGCTGGAGCACGCCGCGCGCAACCGCGATACGTGGCTGCGCCAGTTCACCGACCTGATGCGGCGCACGACCGAGCGCGCCGACCCGCCCTTCGCCTACCTCTTTCCCGAACACCAGGACGACCCCGGTATGCTGGCTGAACTGCTGGCGACGCTGGAGCGCGGCGCGGTGGAAGTGTGCGAGGCGAGCGCACCCTTCACCGCCGACGGCGTGCGCTACCCCGCCGGCACGCGTGTCGTCTATCTGCGGCAGCCAGCGGGCGCGTTCGCCAAGACGCTGCTGGAGATTCAGCGGTATCCCGACCTGCGCCAGTGGCCCGATGGGCCGCCGCAGCCGCCGTACGACATCGCCGGGCACACGCTGCCGCTGCAAATGGGCGTCGCCTGGGTCGAGGCGCGCGAGCCGTTCGAGGCGGAAACCGGCCGGTATGCCGGCGCGCATCTCGCTGGCGCGGTCGAGGGCGCGGGCCGGTATGGCTACGCGGTCGCGCCGCACACGAACGGGAGCGCAAAGGCGCTCAACCGGCTGCTGGCCGCCGGCTTCCGCGTCTTTCGCAATCGCGAACCGCTGCCGGAATACGGCCTGCCGCCCGGCGCGATGCTGCTGCCGCGCGCGGCGGGCATTGACGGGGCGGTCGCGGCCATCGCGGGAGAGTTCGGCGTGGAAGTGCGCGGACTGGAAACGCCGCTCGACCGTGTGTCGTGCTACGAGCAGGCCGCGCCGCGCGTCGGCCTCTACCGCAGCTGGAAGCCGTCAATGGACGAGGGCTGGACGCGCTTCATTCTGGAAGAGTATGGCTTTGCCTACGACACGCTCCACGACGCGGACATTCGCAACGGCGGCCTTGCCGCGCGCTACGACACAATCGTGCTGCCACAGCAGAGCCGCGACGATCTGCGCGACGGCAACAAGGAGAAGAACGACTGGAAGGAGCCGTATCCGCCCGAATACGTCGGCGGCCTGGGCGAGGTCGGCGTCGCCGCGCTGCGTGCGTTTGTCGAGGACGGCGGCACGCTGGTGACGCTTGACGCCGCGTGCGAACTGGCGCTCAAAGATTTTTGGCTGCCGGCGCGCAATGTGCTGGAAGGGCTGGACCGGCAGGAGTTCTACTGTCCCGGCTCGCTCTTACGCATCCTCGTTGATACCGCCCATCCGCTGGGCTGGGGGCTGCGGCGCGAGGAGACCGCCGTCTTCATCAACAGTCCAGCGTTCGAGGTCGCCAGAAGCGAAGGGACGACGGTCGCGCGCTATCCGCTCAGCGATCCCAACCTCAGCGGCTGGATTCTCGGCCCGCGCCACCTGGCTGGAAAGGCCGCGCTGGTAGAAATGCCGCTCGGCGCGGGCCGCGTCGTGCTCGTCGGCTTCCGCGCGCAGTTCCGCGCCCAGGCGCGCGGCGCCTATAAGGTACTCTTCAACGCGCTCTATCGCGGGGCGCTGCGGCCAGTGACGAGTGACCAGTGATGCGTGATGAGGAGCTTCCAGTCCGGC
>DASUBC010000165.1:0-2750 GCA_035763465.1 Thermomicrobiales bacterium | reverse complement strand
CGGGAAACCGATCGGATAGTTCGCGCCGGTGAAGATATAGTTCGACTCGCCGTCGAAGCTCGTCCCCACGTTCGTGGCGTTCGGCCCGGGCCACGGCTCCCAGGCCGGGTCAATGCTCTTCCGCCAGACGATCGTGCCGAGATCAATGACCTCGATCTTGATCGTGCCGTCATTGATCGCCGCGATGCCGATGTCGGTGTAGCGCGGGTCGAGCAGTGTCAGGCGGTGGTTGACCGTGCCGAGAAACCAGTCGAGGCTGACGAGTAGATCGCCACTCAGGCCGATATTTTCGTTGATCGAACCGCTATATCCGGCGGCTTTGGCCCGCGCGGCGAAGTCGGCGCCGGTGAAGCCGGGCTTCGTTGGGTCTTCGTAGTGCAGGCCCATGCCGGCCAGCGACGGGTCACCGAAGTTCAGTTTGTAGTAATTGGCGTGCGCGGTAGCCGCGCTATCGAGCGCGGCGTTCGTTCGTAGCGGCGGCACGCCGATCGCGGCGCGGGCCTCGTTGATCTTCGCCAGCGCGCCGACCGACTCGGCGCTGGCGACGATGTCATCCGCGCCCGCAGGCAGCGTCAGCGGCCCCAAAGCCGCCAGCAGCATGACGAGCGCGAATAGAACGCGAATGACGGCGCCGTTGCCGCCAGGTGGCGAGTCCTGGCACGCGCGCATCGGCGGTATTGCCTCCCCTCACGGCCGACGTCTCCCCACGCCGGCCGCGAATTGTCCCTCTCCGGTCTCGCGCTTCATGACAGCAACATGGCTGGCACTGTGTATGGCGAACGGGCAGCCTGTTCATCTGGCGGATAACAGACTTACCATAACCGGACGAGCGTGGATCGTCAACTCCCCTCGCGCATAAAACGGCGCTTCGTCTGTCTGGTTGCAACAAAGAGGCGCCCCTGGGGCTGAAGCCCTGGGCTGGGGGCTACGCCACGAAGTCCGGCCGCCGCCGGCCTGGAGTGGCACAAGGTTAGGGGTAACCACCAACCGTGGAGTGAGGACAGCCCGCGCAGGCGGGCTTCGTGGCGGGGGGTACCCACGCAGTGGGTCTCGCCCCCAGCCCGGGGCTTTAGCCCCAGAGCTACTCGCCTCACCTTATCCGGCGGTCGCGAAAAAGCAGCCAGCGGCAACATGCGCCGCTGGCTGCTGAATTCTGCCGAAGAACGACCGGCGCTTACTTCGCGACCGGGTAGCCTTCGTCGTCCAGCACTTCCTCGATGCGCGTCAGCGTGACGCGGTCGGGGTCGAACTCGACCCGCACCTGCTTGGTCTGCTCGTTGGCCCGCACCTGGCGCACGCCGTCGAGTGCGCCGAGCGCCTTCTCGATCGTCATCACGCAATGCTCACAAGAAATGTCCGGGGTGGTCAGGGTCGCGCGTTCCGTTGTGCTACCGCTCATGGATGTCCTCCGTTGTTGCAGGTTGGCAGGTTGCAGGTTGCAGGTTCGCGGGGAGCCAACGCGGTGCATTCGTGCAGAAACCTTGACCTGCCCCAAACTTGCAACCTGTAAACCTGCTACCTGCGACCATCTATCACCGCACCTCAACCACATACGCGACGGTCAAGACCTGGCCGTGGTGGTTGAATTGTGCCCAGATTTTGTAGCGGCCCGGCGCCGCGAAGGTTGTGTCGAACGACACTGCCGGGCCGAAAGCGGCCGGCGGCGCGGCCATCTCACCGCTGTGTGCCTGTGTGCCGGCCTCACCGTGTGTGTGGACGAAGTCGCCGCTGCCCTCCGCCACAATCACGATATGCGCCGCGGCGCCGAGATAGGGCGCGAAGTCGGTGACCGGCTGGCCGGTCGCCGCGTCGGTCGCGGTCAGGGTGAAGGCGGTCTCCTGGCCGGCGGTGAGCGCCCCCGGCGCTTGCAGCGCCACGGTCACGCCATCCGCCGTCTGCGGCGTCTGGTTCACCGTCAGCGGACCGCTCTCGGCGACGTTGCCGTTGACCCGCAATTCGCGGCGGTCGAGTACCGTCTGGCCGTTGTAGTCAAACTCGGTGTAGAGCGTGTACGCGCCCGCCGCCGGCGGCGCATACATCACGCTCCAGACGCCGTCCGCGTCCACCACTGGATGGATGTGTGCGAACTGCGCCAGGTCCGCGCTGACGATGACCAGATGCATCGGCCGCTCATGCTCTAGCGGCAGATCGGTGATGGCGCGGCCGGTGCGCGTGTCGGTCAGGCGATAGCGCAGCGTCACCGCCTGGCCCGGCGTCGTGACCGCCGGCGCGGCAGTCCATTCGACGCCCACGCCCGCCGCAACTGGCGCGACCGGCGCCGCGCTCATCGCGGCCATGCCCTGGCTGCCACTGTCGGTCATGTTGCTCATGCCACCCCGCTGGCTGACCCAGAACGCGCCCAGGCCGACCGCCAGCGCCAGCAGCGCGATGGCCGCCAGGTAGCCCCACTCACGCACCCGCGCGCCAAAGGCAGGGTGCAGAATCGCGTTCGCGTCGCGCGGCGGAGTGAAGCCGCGCAGCCGCAAACTGTTTGTCACGACGCTGACGCTGCTCATCGCCATTGCGGCGGCGGCGAGCATTGGATTCAGCTGCACGCCGAACGCAGGGTAGAGCGCGCCCATCGCCACCGGCACCAGAATGACGTTATAGGCGAAGGCCCAGAAGAGATTCTGCCGGATGATCGTGATGGTGCGCCGCGAGAGCGCGATGCCGGTGACGACGCCGCGTAGATCGCCGCCGACCAGCGTGATGTCGCTCGCCTCGACCGCGACGTCCGCGCCGGTGCCGAT
>DASUBC010000164.1:0-2446 GCA_035763465.1 Thermomicrobiales bacterium | reverse complement strand
TGCCGCGCGATGAGCGCATCCGCCACCTGCCCGAAGCGTTCGGGTGGCCAGCGCTTGGCGTCCATCGTCACGCCGGGGTTGACGCCGCCGCCGGGGTGGATGATGAAGTACGGTCGCCGGGCGTCGTGCTCGACCAGCAGGCTGACGACGCGCATCTGTGCGTCGGCGCTCGGGCCGTAGTAGAGCCGCCGCTGTTCAGGCTCGCCGCCGAGCGCGCGGGCAAGGTCAAGCGCCAGATCGGTCTCGTGGCGCGCGCCGCGCACCGGCACGCGGTCAGTCAGCGCGAAGCCCCGGCCGGCGGAATCAAGTCCCACGCGGCGGAGGATGCCCGCGCGCCGGGCGGCCAGCGGCGCGAGCGGCGTGCGGAGCGGGAGCACCGCCAGGTCGAAGCGTTCGCGCCGCAAGCGCCGGGCGATTGTGTTCCAGTCCGCGCGTGTAGGCCGGTCGGGCAGGGACAGCAAGCGGTCAACGTGTGGATTCTGCGCCAGCGCGGCGGCGGAATGCTGGCCCACGGCGTAGACCAGTTCGGCGTCGGGATACAGCGCCGCGAGCGCGGCCAGCAGCGGCGTCGTCAGCAACACATCGCCCAGGCAGCAGGGCCGCAGCACCAGAATGCGGCGCGGCGGCGCGGCCTGACGCGGCGGGCGATTCCAGGGCCGCGAGACGACACTGAGCACGCGGCAGCCCGCCGTAATCGCGCGCTCGCGCAGCCAGGCAGTCAGCGCCATTGCCGCAATCTAGGACTGCTGGGCTGGCGTGGCCGCCACCAGCGCGAACATCAACTCGCCGCGCGCCGCCAGTTCGCCGTCCACCGTCGCCGTCGCGGTGCCCTTGCCGAAGCCGGCGCGCATCCGGCCGAGTTCCACTTCGAGCCGGAGCACATCGCCAGGCACGACCGGGCGCTTGAAGCGCACGCCGTCAATACCGGCGAAGAAGGGGATTTTGCCCTGGTTCTCCGGCATTTGCAGCAGCGCCGCCGCTCCGACCTGCGCCAGCGCCTCGACAATCAGCACGCCGGGCATGACCGGATAACCGGGGAAGTGGCCCGCGAAGAACGAATCGCCGTTGCTGACATTCTTGATACCTACGGCGCGCACCCCTGGCTCAATCTCCAGGATGCGGTCCACCAGCAGCATCGGGTAGCGGTGCGGAATGATCTCCTGAATCTGGCGCGCGTCAAGCATCGTCCCCTCCGAAGTAGAGAGTAGAGAGTAGGGAGTAGAGCGTTTCTCGTCATCGGTATGGTGCCCGACATCTGGCGCACTGCTTATAGCGAGTGGCCCTCTACTCTCTACCCCCTACTCGCACCGGCTCCGCCGCGGCATCGTTGACGTGAACCAGTTGCTCGCGGTTCGGGCCGACGCCGATCATCGAGGCTTGCACGCCGAGCAGCTCCTCGATACGCTCGACATAACGGCGGGCGTTGGCCGGCAGTTCCGCCAGCGTGCGCGCCGCGCTCGTGTCGGCCTGCCAGCCCGGCAGCGTCTCGTAGACTGGCTCGATGGCGGCCCAGGCGCCCTCGCCGGCCGGTGGGTGCTGGAGCAAGCGTTCTCCGGCCTGGTACGCAGTGCAGATTCGCACTTCGGGCAGATCGTCGAGGATGTCGAAGCGGGTGAGGGCGATACGCGCGACATCATTGAGGCGCACGACGTAGCGGCCCGCGACCGCGTCGAACCAGCCGCAGCGCCGGGGGCGGCCCGTCGTCGTGCCGAACTCGTGGCCGCGCTCGCGGATGTGGTCCCCGGTGGCGTCGAACAGTTCGGTCGGGAACGGCCCGCCGCCAACCCGCGTGCTGTACGCCTTGAAGACGGCCAGCGTCTCGCGTACCTGCGTCGGAGCGATACCCGCGCCCGCGCAGGAGCCGGCGGCGGTCGGGAAGGACGACGTGACGTAGGGATAGGTACCGAAATCGAGGTCTAAGAGCGCCGCCTGCGCGCCCTCGATCAGCACTTCCTGGCCCCGTTCCAGCGCGTCCTGCACCAGCATTTCCGTCGCGGCAATATAGGGTTCGAGCTGCTCGGCGAACGAGAAGCACTGCTCCAGAATCCGACCCGCGTCGAGCGGCGCCGCGCCGTAGAGGCCGAGCATCTGGTTCTTGCGCGCGACCAGTTCCGTCACCTTTGTCGTCAGCGTTTGCTCGTCCAGCAGATCGGCGACGCGGACGCCGGTGCGACTGGCGCGGTCGGCGTAGGCCGGACCGATGCCGCGCCCGGTCGTGCCGATGGCGCTGCCGCCACGCGCCTGCTCCTCTAGTTTGTCCTGGAGTGGGTGCCAGGGCATCACCAGATGGGCGCGGTCGCTGATCCGCAGGTTGGCGAGGCTGATACCGACCGCGCGCAACTTCGCCATCTCGTCCAACAACCCTTGCGGGTCAATGACGACGCCGTTGCCGATGATCGAGAGGACGTCTGGGCGGAAGATGCCGGCCGGAATGAGGTGCATCTTG
>DASUBC010000163.1:0-5848 GCA_035763465.1 Thermomicrobiales bacterium | reverse complement strand
CGTGCGGCAGTTCGATCGGCTGCCCGTTCGCGCCGAGCGGCGCCGTGGACTGGCCGTATGCGGGGTCGGATCGCTGCTGGCTCGGCAGTTGCGGCTGGCCCGCGCCCGCGCCGCCGCCCGCGCCAGTTTGCCCGTTGCCTGTCTGTCCCTGGTCGCCACCCTGGCCGGACTGTCCGCCCTGCTGCCCTTGCCCGATGCGGTTGATATCCGAGGCGATCTTGTCAAATGCGCCGGCCGCGCCGGCCGCGCCGGGCTGCTCCAGGGCGTTCGCCGCTTCGCGCAGGTGTTGCGCCAGTTGCGGGTCGCTCACCTGCCCGGCCGCGCCGCGCAGGTCGTCCGCCAGCCCCTGCCGCGCGTCCGGCGACAACCCGGCCGCGCTCTGGCCAGCGTCGTGCAGGGCGCTGGCGGCGCCGCTATAATCGCCGCCCTGCAAGTCGTCGGCGGCCTGGCGGGTTGTGGCGTGGTCCTTCAAGGCATTCGCCAGTTGATCGAGGTCGCGCTGCCCCTGCGCCGAGGGCTTGCCGCTCTGGCCGGGCGCCGCCCCTTGCTGCCCCTGGTCGCCCGCCGTGCCATTCCCGCCGGCCTGGTTGCGCTGACCCGCGCGCGGGTCCGGCTCGGTCAGTCCCGGCACATTGCCCTGCCCGCTCGTCTGCGGCGGTCCACCAGTACGCAGATGCGGCAGTCGCCCCGCGATCAGCAAGGCGACGCAGATCAATGCGGCGAGCGCTAGCATGGCAAGTTCGCGCGCCGGCCACCGCTGCTGGAAGACACGCGCGTCGCTGACGTCCTCCGCGACCCGCGTCGCCTCAATGACCTGTAGCGCACGCACGCCGGTCAGGCGCGGCGCTTCGGCACTCTCCACTGCTGTCGCCACCCGCTCGCGCAGGCCGAATGAGCGGTCGAGCGCCCGCGCCAGTTGCCCGCGCGCGGGCCTCGCGATCGCAATGAGCGCCGCGCCGGCGATGAGCAACAGGATAGCGAGCACGAGAAATGGCCGGAAGGCTGGTTGGTGATGCGTGAAGAAGCGGATGGCGAGCCAGCTGTCCAGCACGGCCAGCGCCAGCCAGCACGCGCGTACCGCCAGGATCGCCGCGCGCCGCCGCCAGAGCGCCGCGCGTAGGTCATCGAGTTGCCGGATCAGGCGCGGCGTGCGCGTGGCCGTATGCCGGGACTGGCGGCCAGGCAACGCCGGCGGCGGCAGCGTGCTGCCCAACCAGAAGGGAAATGTCAGCGTCTCCCAGAGAAAGCGCGCCGCCCCGCGCCACGCCCGCGACGGCTGGAAGCGCGACCGCTCGACTACTCTACTCACGCATCGCTCCCACCGTACGCCCGCTTTCCCCCGACCACCTCTCCGCCGGTACGTCAGGAAGACCGCAGCAGCGATGCGAAGAGCTGTTCATGACAGTGTAATAAGTGGGTGGGCCAGATGCAACGACAATAGCGAGTAAAGTGCATGGCGGCACGCGCTCCCGGCTGGCTCGTACACCCACTCGGTGCCGGCAGTCACGCAGCTGACGATTGCCTATACTATCTGCCGGATTCATACCCGGCTGGGATATTGCGGAGGATGTGCCGTGCGGCGAGCAGGCTGGCTGGGACTAGGTGGAGTCGCCGCCGGTGGCGCGCTCCTGGCGCTGTCGGCCTACATGGCGCATGTGATTACCCGGCCACACCGGCCAGGTCCAGTCGCGGCGGGCGACATTGACGCCGGACTTGACGAGGTCACCTTCCCTACCGGCGATGGACTGACGCTACGCGGCTGGTACTGGCCGGCCGACCAGCCCCGCGCGGCGATCGTAGTCGCGCATGGTTTCGCGATGACGCGCCTTGAACTGATCGAACTGGCGCGCGGCTTGCAGGCGCGCGGCTACGCCATGCTGCTCTTCGATTTCCGCGCGCATGGCGCAAGTGACGGCCGCCGTTCGACGATCGGCGCGCGGGAAGCCGAAGACGTTGTCGCCGGTGTGCGGTTCCTGCGCGGGCGGCCCGAGCTTCGGCATTGCGCGATCGGGGTGCTGGGCGTCTCGATGGGCGCTGTCGCGGCGCTCCTCGCGGCGGCGCGCGAGCCGGCCATCGCGGCGGTCGTCGCCGATAGCGCCTTCACGACGCTGCACGAGATCGCGGCGGGCGGCCTGCGTTTGCTCTATCACCTGCCGCCGTTTCCCTTCGTCCCCCTCATCGTACGCTTCGGCGAAGCGCTAACCGGGCACCGCATCACCGCCAACCGGCCCGTTGACGCGGTCGCCGCGATCGCGCCCCGGCCCCTGCTGATCGTCCACGGCGCGCAGGATCGCTTGATTCCGCTGGCGAACGCGCACGCGCTCTACGCGGCGGCCGGTGCGCCCAAAGAGTTGTGGGTTGTGCCGGACACGGGCCATGTCGCCGCGCATCATCAGGTGGCTGACGAATACCTGGCGCGGGTGGATGACTTCTTCAGCCGCGCGTTGGTGCGAGAGCAGCATTGAGCGGAGCGCGGGTGGCCTGGCGGGCAGTGGCCCCGGATTGAAATCCGGGCCTGGGCACACTGGCATAGACTCACGCCGAAAACACTCCTCATACTGGCGAAACTCAGTCCGCTGTGCGGACTTCGTCGCGGCCCTGCCGCGCCCAGCACGGGATTTCAATCCCGTGCCCCTCCATCGGCCACTCACCTATTGTCAATTCGCGGCCAACGCCACCGCCCGCCAGGCAACAACATCGCAGCGCCCAACCTGAATGGTCAGGCGCTTTGGCCGCTGTTTCCCTGGCTGAACGATCAGATCATACGAGTTGACAAGGCTTTGCTCCATCAGTACGATTGCTTCTTGAAAGGCGATGAGCGGGACAACACCGCCGGGGCAGCTCCGTCAGCGAGGAGGGTTCCTGGCTGCGAGACTCTCTCGGTAGACTGGCCGGCTGGTGACCCCCCGTGAGCCGAGCGCCGAACACGCGACGATACGTCGCGGCCAGTAGGTCGCTCCGGTAGCCACCGTTACCGGCGCCACAAGCGCCGTCCACGCGCGTTGACGCGGGCGGCGGAATGAGGGTGGAACCACGCGGGTGTACCCCGGCGTCCCGAGCGGAGGCCGGGTTTTTTGTTGCTCACCCGCCCTGGCGTGGAGGTGGAACATGGTGACTGCGGACGGCACTACGACGAAGCCGCGCCAGGGGACGCGCGTCCTGGCGCGGCGTGGTGGCTGCTCATTACGCCAATTAGGAGTGACGAACGATGAACGATCTGGAAAAGTTGCGCCATTCGTCGGCGCATGTCATGGCCGAAGCGGTGCTCGATCTCTTCCCGGAGGCGAAACTCGCCATCGGGCCGCCGATCGAGGACGGCTTCTACTACGACTTCGACCTGCCCCGGCCGCTCACGCCGGACGACCTGGCGGCCATTGAAGCAAAGATGCGGGCGCATATTGCCGCCGACGAGCAGTTCGAGTACGAGGTCTTGCCGTCGCGCGAGGCCGCGCTCGCCTTCTTCAAGGATCAGCCGTACAAAGAGGAACTGATTCGCGACCTGCCGGAGGGTGAGACGATCTCGCTCTACCGCAATGGCCCATTCGTGGACCTCTGCCGTGGCGACCATGTCCATTCGACGGGCGACATCAAGGCGTTCAAACTGCTGAATGTCGCAGGCGCGTACTGGCGCGGCGACGAACACCGGCCGATGCTTCAGCGTATCTACGGTACGGCCTGGCCGTCGCAGGCCGAACTCGACGCCTACCTCCAGCAGCTGGAAGAGGCGCGCAAGCGCGACCACCGCAAGCTGGGCCGCGAACTGGGCCTGTTCTACTTCTCTGAGGCAATCGGGCCGGGCATCCCGCTCTTTACGCCGAAAGGCGAGATGCTGCGCTATCTGATGGAAGGCTATGTGCGCGAGACGCAGACGCGCTATGGTTACCAGCACGTCTGGACGGGCCATCTGGTCAAAGAGAGCCTCTACCACCGTTCGGGGCACTACGAGAACTACGCCGACGTCATGTTCCCACCGATGGTGGACGAGGACGTGGCCTACCGGCTCAAGCCAATGAACTGCCCGTCACACATGTCGCTCTACAACGAGATGGGCGTCCATTCCTACCGCGAGCTGCCGTTGCGCTTCGCCGAGTTCGCCACGCTCTACCGCTACGAGATCAGCGGTACGCTCTCCGGGCTGACGCGCGTGCGGGCGGTCACGCAGGACGACTGCCACATTTTCTGCACGGAAGATCAGATTCAGGAGGAGTTCGACCGCTGTCTCCAGCTGGTCACGGAGGTGCTGCAAACGTATGGTCTGACGGACTACCGCGTGCAGCTCTCGCTGCCTGGCAGCGAAGGGAAGTATGTGCGCGACGACGAGAAGTGGTCCAAGGCGGTCGCCGCGCTGCGCCAGGCGCTCGACGCCAACGCCGTGCCCTATGAAGCGGTCGAGGGCGAAGCGGCGTTCTACGGCCCCAAAGCCGACTTCATGGCGAAGGACGCGCTGGGGCGCGAGTGGCAGCTCTCAACGATCCAGGTGGACTTCATCCAGCCGTCACGCCTCGGCTGCGAATACATCGGCGAGGATGGGCAGGCGCATACACCGGTCGTGCTGCACCGCGCGGTGACGGGTTCGACGGAGCGCTTTCTGGGTGTGATCATCGAGCACTTCGCGGGCGCCTTCCCGGTCTGGCTGGCGCCAGTGCAGGCGGTGGTCATCCCGATCGCCGACCGCCATGTCGCCTACGCGCGCGAGGTCGCCGCGCGCCTGACAGCGGCCAAACTGCGCGTCGAAGTGGACGACAGCAGCAACCGCATGAACCAGAAGATTCGCACGGCGCAGGTGCAGAAAGTGCCCTACATGCTCGTTGTCGGCGACCGCGAGGCCGAAGCCGGCGCGGCGGCGGTGCGCCTCCGCACGGAAGAAAACCTCGGCGCCATGCCGATCGCCGACTTCCTCGCCCTGGTCGAACCACTCATCGCCAGCAAGTCACTTGCCCTGCAATAGCTGAAATAGACGAACGAGGTTAACCACAGAGGACACAGAGATCACAGGGGGGAACGAGAGAAAGAGAGAAACGACGACTGGCGATCGTCTCTCTTCCGTTCTCTGTGCTCTCTATGTCCTCTGTGGTGAAATCCGTACCCCTGCTTCCGTCTTGCAATCGGCAGGGAATGCCGGAATCGGCGCGGCGTTATAGAATACGGATGGTAGGGCGCTGAAACCGGACCACGCAGGTGGAGATAGGGGCGAACGTTTGATGGCGAATGGCAAATATTACGATGTGGTGATCATTGGCTCGGGGCCAGCGGGGTGGACCGCCGCGATCTATTCGGCCCGCGCCAATTTGAAGACCCTGCTTTTTACCGGCTTGCAGCAGGGTGGCTCGCCAGGCGGGCAGCTGATGCTGACGACCGAGGTCGAGAATTACCCCGGCTTCGCCAACGGCATCATGGGACCGGAACTGATGGACCAGATGCGCGAGCAGGCCGTGCGCGTGGGTACCGAGCTGGTCGAAGACGACGTGACGCGCGTGGATTTCACCGGCAAGCCGCTGACCGTCTATACAGGTGAAGGCAAGTACGAAGAAGCCTATCACGGTAAAGCAGTCATCGTCGCCACCGGCGCGTCGGCCCTCTGGCTGGGCCTTGATTCGGAGGAGCGGCTGCGCGGGCGGGGCGTGTCGGCCTGCGCCACCTGCGATGGCTTCTTCTTCAAAGGCAAGGAGATCGCGGTCGCGGGCGGTGGCGACACAGCGATGGAAGAGGCGACCTACCTGACGCAGCACGCCGCGAAGGTGACAGTGATCCACCGGCGCGACCAGTTGCGCGCCTCGCACATCATGCAGGACCGTGCGCGTAACAACCCGAAGATTGACTGGGCGCTGAACAAGCAGATCCTTGAGGT
>DASUBC010000162.1:0-2277 GCA_035763465.1 Thermomicrobiales bacterium | reverse complement strand
TGGCGCAATCAGACCATATTCTGCCGAGAGGATCCGGATCGTCAGGCCAGCATCGCCACGCTCGCGCAGATAGCGGCGGAGCACGCGAAAGACCGGGCCATCATAGCGTTCGATCGCCGGTAAGTAACCGGGCGCCGGTCGCTTCCGACGCGAGCAGGCGATAATCAGCAGATCGGCGGGCTGCGCGCGTGGTGAAGTCACGTCCATTTCTCAAGTGCAACACAAAAGAGATCGAATTGTACTGAGCCTGGCAGTACGGGCAATCGGCGGTGAGCAATACCCGAAAGGCACGCCGTTGTCTACCCTGGCTGGGAGAGCATACCGTGTTGGCTCGACACGGTCAACTCAGGGGGAAAGCCCGCCGCGGTGGTCCGTCGCAGCGTTGTCGGCACATCCCGTTCAATCATCGCCGGACGGTAGCGGCCTGACCGCGAGGTGGTAGTCAAACGGGTCGAGCCCTTCCGTCCGTTTGAGGAAGCCCACGACCAGATAGGTCAGGGGCGTGGCGATAATCTCGTACCCGCTCTTCAGTAGCCACTGCGTCAGCACCGCAGCGAGCAGTGCAGCGGGCGGCAGCAGGCCAGCGAATGCCAGCGTAATAAAGATGAGCGAGTCGAGCGCCTGGCCGACCACGGTCGAGCCAATCGTGCGGCTCCACAACCAGCGGCCCTGCGTGAGCACTTTCAGCCGGGCCAGCACGAAGGCATTCGCGAATTCACCCACCAGGTAAGCGGCGAAGGAGGCGCCGAGGAGACGCGGCGTGAAGCCCAATATCCGCACGTACGCCGCTTGGCCATCCCACCCGCTGGCGGCGGGTAACAGGCCCGCCAGCCAGACAGCCGCGACGAAGAGCGCGTTACACCCGAAGCCGAGCCAGATGACCAGCCGCGCCTGCCGAAAGCCATATACTTCGGTCAGCACATCGCCCAGTAAGTAACTCAGCGGGAAGATGACAAGCCCGGCAGGGACGAGCCACGCGCCGATGGCGACGAGTTTCACCGCGACCACGTTGGCCGCGATGAGACAGGTGATAAAGACGGCGGTAATCAGCACAAACCAGGGTGAGGCGCGCATCGTTGCCCCCAATCTTATCGTCACCTGGCGACGCATCTGCTCTGTACGTACACTGTAGCAGGTACGGGGCGATCCGTCGAGTGGCTACCTGATTATTTGGCTGAATCGAGAATCTTAGCCAGCAGGGCGTGCCGGCATCCAGCGAAGTCAGGGCGCGCTCGCGCGCTACGGCGCGACCAGGGCGGCGTGGACCAGATTGCTGAGCGTGTCTATGCGCTGGTCGTGCCACGCTCCGTGGCGCAGGTTCGACAGGTAGCAGAACGACAGGCCCGAGTCGGGGTCGCCCCACGACTGCGAGCTGCCTGCGCCGCCGTGGCCGAAGGTGCGCGGCGGCGCGAGCGTGCCCAGCGCGCGGCTACCGTTCTCGTTGCCCCGGATATAGACGCCGAGACCCCGGTGCATCGCCACCCCCTGGTGCTCGTCGAGCCGCTCGCCGGTGTGGTTGCGCGTGGCGAGTTGGACGACCCGTGGGCTGAGCACGCGCGTGCCGTTGAGCGCGCCGTCGCCGAGCAGCAGCTGATAGAAGGCGGCCATCGCCACCGCCGTCGCGTAGCCACCGGCCCCCGGTACACCGGCCTCCCGCCACGCGGGCGTGTTGACCGCGTCGGCCCCACGCGGCGGCGCCTCTCCCTCGCTGGGGAGGTGCATATCGGCGCAGCGGTCCTGCAATGCGGGCGGCACGCCGACGCGCAGGTCGGCGAGCCCGAGCGGGTCGAGCAGATCGCGCCGGATTACGTCGCGGTAGTCGCGGCCGGTGATCGCCTCGATCAGCGCGGCCAGCACCCACTGGGCGGAGAGGCCGTGGTACTTCATCCGCGTGCCAGGCTCCCACTGGAGCGCGAAGTCGCAGACTTCCGCGCGCAGCCGCGCGTGGTCGGCCCAGGCAGCGGGCGAGACGGTCGCGTCGGGGAAGCCGCCCTGGTGGGTGATAACCTGCTGGACGGTGACCAGCCCCTTGCCGTGGCGGGCGAACTCCGGGATGTGGTCAGCGATTTTGTCGGCAAAGGAGAGCACGCCCCGATCGACGAGCTGCCAGATCGCCGCGCTGACGACCGGCTTGGTCTGCGAGTAGAGCAGCCAGAGCGTCCGGTCGCTGGCCGGCGTCGGCGGATCGACGCGCGCCTGACCGAAGGTGCGGTAGACGGCGAGTTTGCCGTGCCGCGCGATCGCGAGCTGGGCGCCCGGATAACGGCCCGCCGCGAT
>DASUBC010000161.1:0-2668 GCA_035763465.1 Thermomicrobiales bacterium | reverse complement strand
CATCGCCAGCAGCGCGGTCGGGTAGCCGAAGCGGAAGTGCAGTTCCGGCATGATGTCGAAGTTCATGCCGTAGATGCTCGCGATCAGCGTGACGCTCATCAGAATGATGGACCAGGAGGTGAGCGTCTTCATCACCTGGTTCAGATTGTTCGACGCGACCGCCAGTTGGTTGGCGTTCGCCGACAGGTACGAATCGAGCACGCTGGTGAGCATGTCGCGATACAGGTCCACCGCGTCGGTCACACGCAGCACATGCTCGTAGATGTCCTGAAAGTAGCGGCTCACCGCTTCGCTGACGATTGGCAGCTCGCGACGCGCCAGCACCGCCAGCGCGTCGCGTTCCGGCGCGATGACCCGCCGCAAGTACAACACCTCGCGCTTCAAGGCAAAGATGTCGCGCAGCGACTCCGTCGCGCCTTGCTCAAACACATTCGCTTCCAGTTCCTCGATTCGGTCGCCAATGGCGTCCACCACCGGAAAATAGTGGTCAATCACCGTATCGAGGAGCGAATAGAGCATGACGCCCGCGCCGCGCTCAATCTGCTCCAGATTCCGGCGCAGCCGCTCGGCGACCTCCTTGATCTCGCCTACCGGCTCGGCATGGATCGTCACCATGTAATTCTTGCCCAGAAAGATGTATAACGCGTGCTCGTCAACCAGATGGGATTCTTCGTCATAGTCAATGTCGTAGCACACGATGAAGTAGTAGTCATCGTAGGCGTCTACTTTGGGGCGCATGTGCTCGCGCGTGGTGTCCTCGATCGCCAGCGGGTGAAAGTTGAACTCTTCGGCGACGCGCTGCACCTCTTCCGGCGACGGCGCTTCCAGGTCGAGCCAGAGAATCGCCTGCTCGTCGCGCAGCAGCCGCACGATCTCATCGTGACTGAGGTCATATTTGACGTGGTTATTTTCAGCGCACAGCATCGTATGAATCATCGCCGCGCGGTTCTCCTCACACGTTCGGTCAACGCCGCGCCCAGAGGTTCAGCAGCAGCGTCAGTAACAGACTGAGCAGCAGCGATGTCGCCAGCGGCACAAAGCACGAAACAGGGCCACGCGTGATCACGATGTCGCCGGGTAACCTCCCACCGGGCAGGAAACGGCCGAGCACGAGAAAGATCAGCCCGGCGACCAGCAGCAGCGCGCCACCCAACACCAGCAGCCGGCCAAACTGACTGAGGTCACCCATCGCGCCTGCTCTTACTCATCCTCGTGCGGCCCTTTATACTCGACCCCGGAGGCAATACTAAAGACAAGCATAAAGATCAGCGGCGTTATGATCACGACCGCGACCACCCCGACAATCAGGCCAACCGCTTTCAGCGCCTCCACCAGCAAATCCATCGCCACCCCTCTTCCAATGGCGGCGCTGCCTCACCGCCATGTCCCCGCGCCTCCACCATACGCTGTGGCGGAACCCCAGCCGGTCTACGGCTACCGCCAGTATACGAGGGCACTCCGGCTGTGACCAGCACGTTCTAAGGTGGCGCTACGAGACTCTCACTGCTTGCGGCCAGTCAGCCCAGCGGCTAGCATCTGCCAGCAGGCGCGGCACGTTCGAGATGGCTCGCCAGCACATTTGTGGAAGTCATGTCACCATTACACCTGGTCATCCAATACGACCCGGCGCAGGGCGACGAGGACGCTGCGCTGGCGCTCGCCAGGCGGCTCTTCGCGCGCTTTGACGAGGCGATTGATTCGCTCGCGCTCATCCCGGCGGCGGAGGCCGATTTCGCGCTCTACTGGAATGACCGGCTCGTCTGCTCGCAGCGCGCCACGGGCAAAGCGCCCCAGGTCGCAGACCTGCTGGCCCTGCTGCGGCAAACAGCGCAATCAGGGAGCTAGCGCCGCCCGCAATCCGGCCAGCAACGCGGGGTCGTCGTCGGGGAAGATCGTGCGCGAATCGAGCAAGCAGCGTTCCTCGACGATGCGCGCGACGATCGGCGGTGCGCCGGCGCGCAGGCGCGCGGCGAACGTGTCGAGCGTCAGCCCGCGCGCTGCCAGCCCGGTTGACGTGAAGGCGAGCGCGGCGGTCGGCAGTGTCTCCTCCGGCAATGAGCCGCCGCCAACGGTCGAGCGGGCGGCGACCACCTCCGCGACCAGGCCAGCTTCGGCGAGGGCCGCCCGCAACGCTTCGGCGCGGGCGCGCAGGTCTGGCTCCGGCGCGGCGATCATGCGCCAGATCGGGATGGCGGTCGTCTCTTCGCCGAGCAGATAATGCCGCAGTGTCGCGGCTACGCCGGCCAGGGTTGCCTTGTCGGCGCGGACGGCACGGGCCAGCGGGTGGCGCGCGATCGTGGCGACCAGATCGCGACGGCCGGCAATGATGCCGGCCTGCGGCCCGCCCAGCAATTTGTCCCCGCTGAACAGCGCCACCGCCGCGCCGTCGCGTAGACTCTCGCCCACGGTCGGCTCGTGCGCCAGGCCAAACGCGCTCGTCTCGCGCAGCGCGCCCGACCCGAGATCGTGGATGACGGGCAGGTTGTGGCGCCGGCCCAGCTCGGCCAGGTCGGCGATCGTCGCCTCGTGCGTGAAGCCGGTAATGCGAAAATTGCTGGTGTGGACTTTCAGCAGCGCCGCCGTCTCGGGCGCGATCGCGGTTTCGTAGTCGCGGGCATAGGTGCGATTGGTCGTGCCGACCTCGACCAGCGCCGCGCCGCTTTGGCGC
>DASUBC010000160.1:0-11312 GCA_035763465.1 Thermomicrobiales bacterium | reverse complement strand
TAGGCGCGGATGAAGGCTTCCTGGTTGCGGCCGACGTTATGCACGTAAATTTCGGTGAAGCCGAGGTCGAGATAGTGCTGCAAGTGCGCGCGATGCTCGTCGAGGTCGGGCGAGATCAGCACGCGGTTCTTGTAGTTCTCCGGGCGCACCAGCTTCGACATCGCCTCGAAGTCTTCGGGGTTGCGGATGTCGCCCTTCGGGAAGTTCATCCCGCCGTTCGGCCACTCGCGCACGGCGTTGTCGGTCGCTTCCGCCAGCGTCTCCGCCCAGGAGACGTGAATTTGCATCAGGCGGGGCATCGTCGCGGGGTCTTTGCCGGCCTCGCGCGCGCCCTTTTCGAACCGGCCCATCAGCGTTCCGATCTTCTCATCGGCCGCGCCGACCGTGATGATGCCGTCGCAGGTGCGTCCGGTGCGCTCGCTCTGGATCGGGCCGGCGGTGGCGACGTAGATCGGCGGCGCCTGCTTGGGCCGGGTGTAGAGTTTCGCGCTTTCCAGCCGGAAATGCTTGCCTTGATACTTGCTGACCTTGCCGCTGAAGAGTTTCTGGATGATCTCGATGCCCTCCGCCAACTTCTCCAGCCGCACCGGCGCTTCGGGCCAGTATTCGCCGGTGATGTGCTCGTTGAGCGCCTCGCCCGCGCCCAGCCCCAGCCAGAAGCGGCCGGGGAACATCTGCTCCAGGGTCGCGGCGGCCTGGGCGATGATCGCTGGGTGATAGCGCGAGCCTGGTGGGGTCACGCCCGTGCCGAAGCGCAGCTGCGTCGTCGCGCCCAGCGCGCCAAGCCACGCCCACACAAAGCCGCTCTGCCCCTGGCCTGGCGTCCAGGGATGAAAATGGTCGGAGGCCATGACCGACGCGAAGCCGGCCGTCTCCGCCGCCTGGCAATAACGCAGCAAATCGCTCGGGGTGAACTGCTCAAACATCGCGGCATAGCCAATTACCGGCATGGTGTCCTCCTGTGCGAAGTCGTGAGTGCGTGAGTCGTGAGTGCGTGAGAAGGGTTTAGGTCAGCGCAGCGCCTGGCTCCTGGCACTGTGCTGACCGAAGCAACTCACGACTCACGCACTCACGACTCACGCCCTACTCGAACCCGCGCGCATCAATGCGCTCGATGGTCATGCGAATCGTCTCGCGCTGCTGCTTGCGGAACTGCTTGGTGGACATCCGCTCGGCTTCGGCCGCGCCATCGTAGCGCACCGCCAGCCGTTTGATGTCCGCCTGGGCTGCGTCCTGGTCCTCCCATTGCAAGGTGCAGGCGCCCGTAATAGTCACGTAGCGTGCGCCGTCCTCGACGCAGAAGGACGCACGCGAATCGCGACGCAAGTTCCGGTCCTTCAACCGCCCGCGCGCGGTGTTCATCATGATGGTGTCGCCTTGCAGTTCGTACCAGAGTACGGTCTGATGCGGCAGGCCGGACGGCGCGATGTCCGCGAAGACACAGAAGCGCGGCTCCTCCAGAAAGGCGCGCACGGCGGGGGACAATTCCGGCATTCTCAATACCTCCAAACCAGCGACTCAGCGATGTCTGACCCTGCAACGGCGCAGGGGAAGGCGAATATTCCCGGCACGCCGGGGCGCGGCGCGATGATACCAGTTCATAGGCGTGAGTGCGTGAGTCGTGAGTGGTGAGATCGTTGGACTAGCGCTGCGCCAGCAGTCAAGCATCGTGCTGCCCCGAACCCTCTCACACACTCACGACTTACGGTATGCTCCCGGCGCGACGAGACGCACATTCACGCGCAGACAAATGGGCGAGACAGATGGGTGAGGATGGAGGGGGGCAATGAGCGCGGCTACTGGCAAGGTCAATCTTTTGATCGGCACCCCGCTGGAACCAGAATGGGTCGAACAGATTCGCGCGACCGACGCGCGCCTCAACGTGATCTTCCGCCCCGACCTGCTGGGCCGAATGCGGTGGCGCGGCGACCATCATCCGTCCGCCAACCGCACGCCGGAGCAGGAGGCTGAGTTTCGCGCCTTGCTGGGCGAGGCCGAGGTGCTGTTCGACTTCGATGCCGATACCTCGCCGCACCTGACGACGCTTGCGCCGCGCCTGCGCTGGATTCAGACGAGCAGCGCGGGCGTAGGGCAGGCTGCGAAGCGCTACGGTCTCGACCGCACCGACGTCATCATCACGACGACGAGCGGCTTGCACGCCGTGCCGCTGGCCGAGTTCGTCATGATGGCAGTCCTGATGTTCACCAAGCGCTACTTCTTGCAGGCTGAGCTCAAGCAACGGCGCGAGTTCGCGCGTTTCTCCTCCGACGCGTTGCCTGGGAAGAACCTGGCGCTGATCGGACCGGGGAAGATCGGGCGCGAGATCGCGCGGCTGGCCCGCGCCTGTGGCATGACCGTGGACGCGCTCGGGCGCACGGCGCATACGCCCGCCGAACTCGGCGTTGACCGGGTGCGAACGCGCGCCGAACTGCGGCCGATGCTCGCCGCCGCCGACTTCATCGTCCTGGCGATGCCGCACACAGCCGAGACCGAGGACATGATCGGCGCGGCGGAGATTGCGGTGCTGAAGCCGACCGCGGTGCTCATCAATATCGCGCGGGGCGAAGTGATTGACGAGGCGGCGCTCGCCGCCGCGCTGCGCGACGGCCGGCTGGCCGGCGCCGCGCTCGATGTGTTCAGACAGGAACCGCTGCCCGCCGACAGCCCGTTCTGGACGCTGCCGAACGTCATCATCAATCCACACTCCGCTTCGACCGCCGACGCCGAAAACGGCCTGATCGCCGACCTTTTCTGTGAAAACCTGCGCCACTACCTTGCCGGTCATCCCGAACGAATGCGGAATATTCTCGACAAGCAGCTGCTGTACTGACGGAAGTAAATGGGATGGGAGGGTGGCGGGCAACTTCAGTCGCCCGGTCACCCTCCACACCTCGAATTGGCGTTGCACGCCGTCTTCTGGCACTATGAGCGGTATGGCCAATCGCCAGCCACGATGTGGTCAGAATGATACTCAAGAACTGGGACCAAAGAACTAAGCGAAACGGGTCCACCTCTTGACGCACGGTGCTATACTACGGAACAGACGAACCTCACGGGTGTACGTTCATCGGATTTCCTCGCTCCAGGCCGTGTGGTAGTTGGCGAACAAGGTCGTTTGCCAGCGCGCGACCAAGCAGGTACGGACAGGCACACGGCGCCCTCGGGGTCGAGCGCGAATGATATTCGCGAAGAATGTCGGTGAATTAATGTGCGCCCGAGCGAATACCTACCTGGAGTATGGGCATGAATCGGTATGATCTCTATTCACGCCGCTATCCGCTGCTTTCACTGAAGAATGTCGTGATCTTCCCGCGTAATGTGGTGACACTGCAAATTGGGCGCACTCGCTCGATTGGCGCGATCGAAGAAGCCTGGATGCGGGACCGCCGTATCGTCGTCACCGCGCACCGCACCGCCGATATTGACGAACCCCACCTGGAAGACCTGTACACCATTGGCACCATCGCCGAAGTCTTGCAGGCCGAGCGGCAGGCGAACGGCAATATCCAGGTCGTGCTGGAAGGCGTCTCGCGCGTGCAACTTGCGTCGTTCGAACTCGGCCGGCCGTTTTTCAGTGTCCAGGTTGAAGAACTGCCTGATACGCATTCCGCTACCCCAGATGCGCGCGCGATGGTGACGCACGCGAAGAAGATCGCCGAGCAACACGCGGAGCTCAAGGGTAAACTGGCGGGCGAAGTGATGGACATTCTCCGGGCCACGGAGGATGCTGGTCAGCTCGCCGATCTGCTGGCGACCCAGCTCATCACCGAAATTCCCGAGCGGCAAGCGTTGCTCGAACAGATCGATCCGCTCGCCCGCCTCGAAACCCTTCTGGTCGGGATGTCCAGTGAGCTTGATGTGCTGGCGCTGGAACAGCGCATCAAAGAGCGCGTGCGCGAGCAGATTGACAAGAATCAGCGCGAATACTACCTGCGCGAGCAGCTGAAGGCGATCCACGACGAACTCGGCGGCGAGGGCGGCAACGAGATCGAGACGCTGCGCGAGAAGGTGCGCGCCAAGCACTTGCCGGACGACCTGGAAGAGCGGTTGCTCAAAGAGGTGACGCGGCTCGAACGGATGCCGGCGGTCTCCGCCGAGGCCACCGTCGTTCGGAACTATCTCGACTGGGCGCTCGCGCTGCCCTGGAACGAGCAGAGCGAGGATGTGCTCGACCTCGATGTCGCCGAGCGCGTGCTGGACGATGATCACTACGGCCTCGAACAGGTCAAGGAACGCATCATCGAGTTCCTCGCCGTCCGCAAGCTGACGAGCGAGCGGCCCAGCAGTCTCGCGCCTGCGGCCGGCCACGCGACGATCCTCTGCTTCCACGGCCCGCCAGGCGTTGGCAAGACGAGCCTGGGGCGCTCGATCGCGGAGGCGATGGGGCGGAAGTTCGTGCGCGTCAGCCTGGGCGGTGTGCGCGACGAAGCGGAGATTCGCGGCCACCGGCGTACCTATATCGGCGCGTTCCCTGGCCGGCTCGTCCAGGCGCTGAAGACGGCCGGGACGAAGAATCCGGTGATTCTCCTTGACGAGATTGACAAACTCTCGTCCGATCAGCGCGGCGATCCATCCTCCGCCCTGCTGGAGGTGCTCGATCCCGAACAGAACCGCAACTTTGTGGATCACTACCTCGATCTCCCGTTCGACCTGTCTCCTGTGCTGTTTATCTGCACGGCGAATCAGCTGGGGCCGATTCCGGCGCCACTGCGCGATCGGATGGAGATCGTTGATATTGGTGGCTACACCGAAGATGAGAAGATCGAAATTGCCAAGCGGTATCTGCTGCCGAAGCAGCTGGAGGCGCACGGGCTAGAGCCGGACCAGCTGGAAGTCTCGGATAAGCTCCTCGCCACCGTCATTCGCAACTACACCGGCGAGGCCGGGGTGCGCGGCCTGGAGCGGCAGATCGCGACCATCTGCCGCAAAGTGGCGCGCGAAGTCGTCAAGGGCAAGGTTGGCCGCGTCCGTCTGACGCCACCGCGCCTGGAAGAGTTCCTTGGCCCCTCACGCTATGGCTTCGAGCAGAACCTGGGCGGTACGCAAGTCGGTGTGGCGATCGGCCTCGGCGCGACATCAATCGGCGGCGTCATCATTCCAGTGGAAGTAGCGACCATGCCGGGCCGGGGCGCGCTGATCATCACCGGCCAGGCCGGCGATGTCATGCAGGAGTCGGCGCGGGCGGCGCTCTCCTACGCGCGGTCGCGGGCCGAACTGCTGCAAATTGACGCCAACTTCCAGGAAAAACTGGACCTGCATATCCACCTGCCCGAAGGCGCCCAGCCCAAGGACGGTCCTTCGGCGGGGATTACGATGGCGACCGCGCTGATCTCCGCGCTGACCAAGCGTGAGGTGCGTCACGATGTGGCGATGACCGGCGAGATCACGCTGCGTGGCCGGGTGCTACCGATCGGCGGGCTGAAGGAAAAGACGCTGGCCGCGCATCGCGCCGGCATTCGCCGGTTGGTCGCCCCAGCGGAGAACCGTCGCGACCTCGTGCTCATTCCGAAGAATATCCAGAAGGAGATGCAATTCTTCTGGGTCGAGAATATGGACGACGTGATCGCCCAGGTGCTCCTGCCCGAAGGCGAGGTAGAACCGGCGTCCGAACTCGACCGGGTACTGACAGCGGAGAATACCTTGCCGCTGCCGGAGGCGGCGCGCGAGGCGAATCTGTAGCGCGAACCAACCAGCGGGCCAGGCGTGAGGACACACGCCTGGCCCGCTGATTTTTTGGCGACGTGACAACCCCAGGATTGTCCTCGTGTACCATCCAGGGCGCCATGCGGTATCCTTGCGCAGACACGATCGGTTGCTGGCGTGGAGAAAGGACGACGGGCATGGTGACGGCGGAGCGAGCGACAGTGCGGTTAGTCTGCGCGGAGTGTGGGACCGAGTACCCCACCGGCGAACCGCGCTACCGCTGCGAATGTGGCGGCCTGCTCGATGTACGCCAGCCACTCGACGCGCTGCGCGGCCGGCTCTCGCGCGACCTCTTTGATCGCCGGCTCGGCAGCCGCGACCGCCTCGACCAGAGCGGCGTCTGGCGCTTCCGCGAATTGCTGGGCGATTACACGCCCGCCGAGATCGTCACGAAGCCGGAGGGGCGCGGCAACCTCTACACCGACCAGCGCCTGGCCGATTGGGCCGGCGTCGGGCAGCTCTGGCTGAAGCATGAAGGGGAGAATCCCACCGCCTCGTTCAAAGATCGGGGCATGACGGTTGGGATAACGCAGGCGCGGCGGCTCGGCGCGCGTATCGTCGCCTGCGCCTCCAGCGGCAACACCAGCGCCTCGCTTGCCGCCTACGCCGCGACCGCCGGGCTGCCGGCGCTGACCTTCGTGCCGGAAGGCAAAGTCTCCGCCGCCAAGCTGGCGCAGACGATCGCCTATGGCGCGAAGGTGATCCAGATTCGCGGCGACTTCGACGCCGCGATGGAACTGGTGCAGCAGGTCGCCGCCCGCCCGGATCTGGGCGTGTACTTGCTCAATTCGATCAACCCGTTCCGGCTTGAAGGGCAAAAGACCATTCTGTTCGACGCGCTCCAGGGACTCAATTGGCAGCTGCCCGACGTGATCGCTCTCCCCGGCGGCAATCTGGGCAACACGGCGGCGATCGGCAAGGCGCTGGAAGAACTGTTCGCGCTCGGCTTGATCGATCGCCTGCCGCGCCTGGTCACCGTCCAGGCCGCTGGCGCGGCGCCCTTCGCTCGCGCGTTCGCGCAGGGCTTCGCGGACGGCGCCTACCAGCCGGTGCAGGCGAAGACGGTAGCGACGGCGATTCAAATTGGCGCGCCCGTCTCCTACCCACGCGCCCGCCGCGCGATCGAGCGGACGAACGGCATCGTCACCAGCGTGAGCGACGAGGCGATCCTGCGCGCAAAGGCCCAGATTGACCGGGCCGGCATCGGCTGCGAGCCGGCCTCAGCCGCGACGCTGGCCGGGGTCCGCGCCCTGGTTGAGTCCGGCGATCTGCCGGCGAAGAGCTCCGTGCTCGGCATCCTGACCGGGCACCTCTTGAAGGATAGCGATGCTATCGTCTCATATCACCAGCCCGATCCCGACGGTATGCGGCCCGGCGCTAATCCGCCGCTGACGATCGATCCTACCTTGGCCGCTGTGGAGACCATCTTGCGGTAGCAAATCGGGTCGCCAGCCGGGCGGACAAGGGAACCCCGGCGTTGCCCCATCCGAGTTTTTCCTTATTGCAACGCCGTTTTCGGTTCGCCTTGCCGGCTTGCATTGCACGCTATGGATTGCTATACTTTGTCGGTGGCAACCTAGGCCCTCGCGCGCAGTGGGAACCATCCCACTTTTTTTTGTCCTGTGGAGCGCGAGGGGTATGGCCTGTGTGGGCGCGAACAAGCGCCATAGCCGTCCCCTGTTCCTTGCCGCTGCCGCCCGCCGCCGTGCCCTGGCGACTGGATGACATGGGGACACCGACCGTAGGATCGCGATCGGTGCGCCAATGGCATAGCCGTCGCGGCCAGGCTTGCGCGATGAGAGCGTAGCAGTGGGCAGCCCTGGAGGAGGTATCCAGAATGAAGAGTGATTTCTACACCGCGATCGCGCAGATCGCCGCCGAACGCGGCATTCCGAAAGAGGCGGTCATCAGTTCGGTCGAGCACGCGCTCAAGACCGTCTACAAGAAAGAAGCGGGTCTGCAAGACGAAGAAAATGTTACCGTCAATATCGATCCGCAAACCGGCGGCGCACGAATCTTCGTGCATCGCGAAGTCGTTGACGAGGTGGAAGACCCGGATAGCCAGCTGACGCTGGCCGAGGCCCGCAAGGAGAAGCCCAACGCCAAAATTGGCGAGGTGCTGATGCTGGAGCGCACGCCGAAGAACTTCGGCCGGATCGCTGCCCAGACCGCCAAGCAGGTCGTGCTGCAAAAAATCCGTGACTTCGAGCGCGAGATGGTCTACAGCGAGTACCAGGACCGCGTTGGCGAGGTGCTGAACGGCATCGTGCAGCGCGCCGACGAGAAGGCGGTCATCGTCGAGCTGGGCAAGTCCGAGGCGGTTATGCCGGCGCGCGAGAAGGTGCCGAGCGAACGCTACCGGCCCGGCCAGCGCCTGAAGGTCTATCTGCTGGATGCGTCGAAGGAGCAGCGTGGGCCGCAACTGATTGTCTCGCGCGCGCATCCGGGCCTTTTGAAGCGACTCTTCGAGCTGGAAGTGCCGGAGATTTTTAGCGGCGTCGTCGAGATTATGGCGATTGCGCGCGAGCCGGGCACCCGCTCGAAAGTCGCGGTCGTCGCGCGCCAGGAGAATGTTGACCCGGTTGGCTCCTGCGTCGGGATTCGCGGCGTGCGGATTCAGAACATCGTCAACGAATTGCAGGGCGAGAAGATTGACGTGATCGAGTGGTCGCCCGACCAGGCGTCCTTCGTCGCCAACGCGCTCAGCCCGGCGAAAGTGCTGAATGTGACCCTGACCGAGGACGGCGACAACAAGACCGCCCGCGTCCTCGTGCCGTCCGACCAGATGTCGCTGGCGATCGGCAAGGAAGGGCAGAATGCCCGGCTGGCGCACAAGCTGACGGGATGGCGGATTGACGTCAAGGATCCCGAGTCGCTGCTCGGCCAGAGCGGCGATTTGCTGCGGCAGGCGCAGGAAGAGGCCGAGACCAGCATGCCGTCAGCTTTCGATACGCTGAAGGAGCAGGGTCGCCAGCCGCGCCTGGTGAATCGTAAGACCTTGATGATCACGATTAGCGGCCATGAATTCGGCCCGCTGCCGGCCAACCTGGCTGGATACAGCGCTGATGTCGAGCTGGACGGCGACATCGTGAACGTCTACTACAACCGCGACTTGCAAGCGCGCTTCACGCTCGATAACGAGCCGTTGCCGCTGCACGACGATGTGTTGACGACGGACTAGGATGGTCGAAGGTCTGAAGGTCGAACGTCGAAGGTCCCTTGTGGTCAACGTATAGGCAATCCGTCAATGCCAGAGACCTTCGACCTTTGACCTTCAGACCTTCGACTCAGGAAAGGAGGGAGCATGAGCCAGGTACACGCGAATGCTCCAGCCAAAACAGCATCACCGGCGAAGCCGGGGCGGGGGAAGGCGAAGGGGCTGCGGCCGAAGCATGTGCCGCAGCGCACCTGCATCGCCTGCCGGGAGACTGACGCCAAACGCGGCCTGATCCGCCTGGTGAGGACGCCGGTGGGCACGGTCGAGGTTGACCCGACCGGGAAGAAGAATGGGCGTGGGGCGTACCTCTGCGCGCGCATGAGTTGCTGGCTGAACGGCATCAACGAGAAGACCCTGTCGCGCGCTTTGCGGCTGGAGGAGCTGACCGAGGAAAACCGTGCGGCGCTCCTGCGCTACGCCGACGAACGTGTGCCGGAGGATGAGCCGGCCACGAGCACTGACTAAGTTTCGCTCTCGGAGGAGGGGTGCGTGGTTAAGAACATGAGCACATACAATACCGGCGGTAGTACCGACGAAGGCGAATACCGACGCCGGCGCAAGCGCCGCCATGCGCCGATCGCTGGCGGCCCGGCGACCGGCGCACGCTCGACGATGCGCCGGATGGCGCCGCTCGGCCCACCGAAGACGGTGACATTGCCCAGCGTCCTGACGGTCGCGGCGCTGGCGGAGGCAATCAGCGCCACGCCGATAGCGGTTATCAAAGAACTGATGACGCGCGGCATCATGGCGACGATCAACCAGCAGATTGACTATGGCACCGCCGCGAAGGTCGCCGAGGCGCTGGGCATCCCGACCGAGGAGCAGGTCAGCGAGACCCGCTCCCAGACGATGACCGCCGAGGAGCGACAGAAAGAAGCGAATGAAGATCCCGAAGCGGCGCCGCGCCCGCCGGTGGTCACGATTATGGGCCACGTTGACCACGGGAAGACCAAGCTGCTGGACGCTATCCGTTCGACGAATGTCGCTGAAGGCGAGGCGGGCGGCATCACCCAGCACATCGGTGCGTACCAGATCGAGTTGCAGGGGCGGAAGATTACCTTCCTCGATACCCCAGGTCACGAAGCCTTTACGCAGATGCGCGCGCGCGGCGCGCAGATCACTGATATCGCGGTGCTCGTCGTCGCGGCGGATGACGGGGTGATGCCAACAACGCTGGAAGCGATCGCGCACGCCCGCGCGGCGAATGTGCCGATCGTCGTCGCGATCAATAAGATCGATCGGCCGGACGCGAATCCCGATCGGGTCAAGCAGCAGCTGGCCGAAAACGGCCTGATCGCCGAGGACTATGGCGGCGATGTGCCGATGGTCGAGGTGTCGGCGCGCGAGAAGCTCGGCATTGACGACCTGCTCGAAGTGCTGCTGCTCGTCGCCGACTTGCAGGAACTGAAGGCCAACCCGCACCGCGCGGCAGCCGGAGTGATCATCGAGAGCCGCATTGACCGCAATCGCGGCGTTGTGGCGACCGTGCTCATCCAGACCGGAACACTCAGTTTGCGCGACATCGTCGTCGCTGGCGCGACCTATGGCCGCGTGCGCGCGATGAACGACGACCGGGGCCGCAAGGTCCGCCAGGCGCGACCCAGTATGCCAGTCGAGATTCTTGGCCTGCTCGAACCGCCGGAGGCCGGCGATCCATTGCGGGTCGTCGCTGACGAGCGCGAAGCACGCGCGATTGCCGAGGAACGGGCGCTCCAGCGCCGGGTCGGCACGATGACGACCGATCGGCCGGTGCGCCTGGAAGAGCTGGGCAAGCAGATTCAGAGCGGTCAGGCCAGGGAACTGCTGATCGTGCTCAAGGCCGACGTGCAAGGCTCGCTGGGCGCGTTGCAGAACGCGCTCGCCAAGGTTGCCGAAGAACAGCCGCAAGTGCAGCTCAAGACGCTGCTTGCCAGCACGGGCGCGATCACGGAGTCGGACGTGACCTTTGCCGCGACGTCGGACGCCATCGTGATCGGTTTCAATGTGCGGCCAGACGCCGCCGCGCTCCGTGCCGCGAATGCCACCGGCGTAGACATCCGCTTCTATGATGTCATCTACACGCTGATTGATGATATCGAGGCGGCGATGAAGGGTCTGCTGGAACCAGAGAGCCGCGAAGTCACCGACGGCTACGCGGAGGTGCGGCAAATCTTCCGGCTGCCCAACCGCGTCCAGGCTGCCGGTCTCTACGTCCTCGACGGCAGGGCCTTGCGGAACGATCGCGTGCGTGTGCTGCGCTCCGGCACTGTGGTCCACGACGGCACGGTCGCCACGCTGAAGCGCTTCAAGGACGATGTGCGCGAAGTCGCCGCCGGCTTTGAATGTGGCGTCAGCCTCGACAACTTCAACGATTATCAGGAAGGCGATCAACTCGAGTTCTACCATACCGAGA
>DASUBC010000159.1:0-3052 GCA_035763465.1 Thermomicrobiales bacterium | reverse complement strand
CACCCCCCAACCCCCTCTCCCGTCGCACGGGAGAGGGGGAGTAGCGTGGGGGCTGATGGATGGGCGCGACGCCAGTGTGGGCCGCGTGATGGATTATCGTCCGCCGCACGATGGTGGCGAGGGAGGCGACCACACGTCGGCCCGCGCCTGCTGACCCGACCACCCTCGCGATAGTAGCGAGGCGCACACCACCGCCACGACATTCGCCTACGCGGGCGGTGGCTTATTGGACGTGCCCCCGGATTGAAATCCGGGCCTGGGCAGGCTGACGCTTGAACGAAATCTGCTCCGCAGATTGCAATCTGCCAGCGTGTGTGCCGCTACTAGCCCAGCCACCGCCAGTCCGCGCTGCGGACTTCGTCCGGGCGGAGCCTGCCCAGCACGGGATTGCAATCCCGTGCCCAGTCCGCCAGGCCCCAACACTGAACTCATTACTTCGCCCCGCCCGCTTGCCCTTTTCCCCGGTATGGCGATAATCTTGCGATGGGCTATCCTACGCTGGGTAGGTCACCGGCGCGCGGTGGTTGGCGCGCGTCGCTGAGGGCAAAGGATTGGGAGTATGGCTGGACAAACGCCGTGGGATCGCTTTTTTGGGCCGAATGCCGGCTATGCGCTCGAACTCTACGACCGCTACCAGCGCGACCCGGCTGCGGTAGACGCGGAGACCAGGGCAATCTTCGAGCAACTCGGGCCACCTGAGCAGAGCAATGGCGCGCTGGCTGCCGCGCCGGCGGCGACCGCGCCGGTGCGCGTCAGCGGGTCGGCGGTGGCGTCGTCGCGCTCGGAGGCGGCGCTGGCGGCGCGGCGGTATACCGCGCCGGACGAGGCGGCGCGCATCGTCAGCGCCGCGCGGCTGGCGCGCAGCATCCGCGAGTACGGCCACCTGGCCGCGAATATTGACCCGCTCGGCGCGCCCCGTCCCGGCGACCCAATGCTCAACCCCGCCACGCACGGCATCACCGAGGCCGACCTGGCCGACCTGCCCGCGACCATCGTCTGGCGCACGGCCGGGCCGGAGGCGGGCACCTGCCGCGACGCCATCAACCGCCTGCGCGCCTTCTACATGGGCACGATCGGCTACGACTTCGACCATGTGCAGGACTACGACGAGCGCGACTGGCTGACCAAGCAGGTCGAGAGCGGCGTGCTCCGCCAGCCGCTGGAAGTGGCAGAACGCCGCGCGCTGCTCCAACGCCTGACTGACGTGGAGGTCTTCGAGCGGTTCCTGCACTCGACCTTCCAGGGGCAGAAGCGCTTCTCGATTGAAGGCGTGGACGCGCTGGTGCCGATGCTCGACGAAGTCATCCGCCTGTCGGCCGAGAACGGCGCGCGCGAGGCGCTCATCGGCATGGCCCACCGGGGGCGGCTCAATGTGCTGACGCATGTGCTCGGCAAGCCCTACTCCGTCATCTTCTCCGAGTTCCACCACGCGCCGAACAAAGACCTCTTCCCCGCCGAAGGCTCACGCGGCATCACGCAGGGCTGGACCGGCGACGTGAAGTACCACCTCGGCGCGCACAAGGCGCTGCGCGAGGGCGACCTGGTGCAAATTCAACTGACGCTGGCGCACAACCCCTCGCACCTGGAGTTCGTCAACCCGGTCGTCACGGGCGGGACGCGCGCGGCGCAGGAGCGCCGCCTGGAACGGGGCCTGCCGCGCCAGGACACCGACCGCGCGGTCTGCGTGACGATTCACGGCGACGCGGCGTTCCCCGGCGAGGGCATCGTCGCGGAAACGCTCAATCTCTCGCGTCTGCGCGGGTATCAGATTGGCGGCACGATTCACATCATCGCCAACAACCAGATCGGCTTCACCACGCCCGCGCGCGAGGGGCGCTCCACCCTCTACGCCAGTGACACGGCGAAGGGCTTCGAGATTCCCATCATCCATGTCAACGCCGACGACCCGGAAGCCTGCCTGGCGGCGGTGCGCCTGGCCTGCGCTTACCGCGAGCAGTTCCACAAGGATTTCCTGATTGACCTCATCGGCTACCGGCGCTGGGGCCACAACGAGGGCGACGAGCCGACGTACACCCAACCCCTGATGTATGGCAAAATCGCCGGCCACCCGACCGCGCGAGCCATCTACGCCGGCCGCCTGCAAGCCCTCGAACTGGTCACGAAGGACGAGGTCGAGGCGCTGGTCGGCCAGACACAGGAGCGGCTGCGCGCGGCCTACGCGGAGATGGAGGCGGGCCACCTGCCCGACGAGCCACCGCCGCTGGCAGACGCGCCGCCGCTGACGAGTTACCGCACCGCCGCGCCAGAGCCGCTGCTGCGCGCCATCAACGAGGCGCTGCTGGCGCGGCCGGCGGGGTTTACGCCCAACCCGAAACTGGAACGTATTCTGCTGCGGCGGCGCGACGCGCTCGATAAGCCGGGCGGCATTGACTGGGGGCAGGCGGAGGCGCTGGCCTTCGGCGCGATTCTGACCGACGGCACGCCGATTCGCCTGACGGGGCAGGACGCCGAGCGCGGCACGTTCGGCCACCGCCACCTCATTTTGAAGGACGCCGAGACCGGCGCGAGCTACTCGCCGCTCGGCGCGCTGCCGGAGGCGCGCGCCTCCTTCGCCATCTACAACAGCCCGCTCTCCGAAGGCGCGGTCATCGGCTTCGAGTATGGCTACAGCAGTCACGCCTCGGAGACGCTGGTGCTGTGGGAGGCGCAGTTCGGCGACTTCGCCAACGCGGGGCAGGTGCTGATTGACCAGTTCGTCGCCTCGGCGCGGGCGAAGTGGCGGCGCGAGCCGTCGCTGGTGCTGCTGCTGCCGCACGGTTACGAGGGGCAGGGGCCGGACCACTCCAGCGCGCGGCTGGAACGCTACCTGCAACTGGCGGCGCAGGACAACCTGCGTATCGTCAATCCGACGACCGCCGCACAATACTTCCACCTGCTGCGCGCCCAGGCCGCGAGCCTTCAGAACGCGCTGCGCCCGCTCATCGTCATGACGCCGAAGAGCCTGCTGCGCCACCCGCGCGCGGGCGCGTCGCTGGCCGACCTGACGGATGGCGGCTTCCAGCCGGTGCTGGACGATACCGCTGTCAGCGAC
>DASUBC010000158.1:0-7899 GCA_035763465.1 Thermomicrobiales bacterium | reverse complement strand
AAGAACGCGCCGCACGCGGTGATCGTCTGAAAGAAGTGCGCGCCGATGTCGTCGTGCCAGTACGCGTGGGTCCACCCGCCCTGCGTGAAACCGCCCTCCGTATCTTCCTCCGCGCCGCCCGGCGCCTGAATTACGCCGTCCAGCGACATGAACTCGGACACCACCAGTTTCCGCATGGCTAGCCTCCTTCTCTGCTGCACGCAACCCGGCAGCGCCGCGTGTCGGCATTCGCCGCCCGCAAGCGCTCAGCGTGCCGCACGACGCGTACCGCGCGGCCTCACCGCTCCCCGCGCAGCAGCCGCTCGAACGCCTCCGCGTTGCCCAGCGCGTCATGGATCGGGTGGTGGTCATGGGGAGTAACGCGCAGGCGCTTCCAGCCCTGCGTTTGGCGGAAATCGCCGACCAGCCCGGCATAGAAGTCGCTGATCCGGCGGGCGGAATGGCCGAACGGATTGCGACCGAGGGCGTGATGAAAGCCATAGTTGATCCATTGGAAATCGAAGGCCGGGTTGTCGCTGACGAAGACCGGCCGCCCTTGCGCCACCGTCGTGAGCCAGTGCTCAAACGCAGTGAAGACCACTACCGGGTCGAACGCCCGGCCGGTCCGTTCGGCCAGCGCGGGGTTGTCGCGCCGGGGACGGGCCTCGGCGAGCACACCATGAAACGTCCGCCGGCTGGCGTACTCGACCGCCCCGAACTCGGTGAGTTCACCACGTCCCGGGCACGGTCCCGTGGCCTCGCAGTCCACGAAAATGAGGTTCTGCATCATTCCTCCCCACCCCACCCAGGCTCGACCAGATGGAAGTAGCGCGCCACCTGCGCGCGATCTGCGTTTTTCTCGGGTTCGGAGAGCTGGCCGTAGGGCGTCGCAATCTGGCGCTCCCAGCGGGCGACGAGCGCGGCGGGGATGGTCAGACTCCCGTCCGGATTCCGCACGCACTGATCATGCAGATACTGCTGCCAGCTCGCCCACCGCTCGTGCTCGATGGCGGCCAGTTGTTCGCGCAGGACGTGCCGCTTCATGACGCCTCCTGCAATCGCTGCCACCAGACAGCGGCGGTCTGCCCTACTCGTTCCTCGGGGACATGGCGATTGTAGCGTGGGTGGCCGACATCATGTCGCCACCCGCGCCCGGCCCCGGCGCACCCTCCAACAGGAGGGCGGCGCCTACACCGTGACCTCGTAGACTTCTCGGCTGGCAATCTGCAACCCGAGCGATTGCACGCGGGCATTGACCGCGCCGAGCGCCTCGGGGGCGAACTGGGCGTGCTCCTGGGTGTCGAAGATGAGGACGGTGATGCCTCGCCCACCCTCGCGATCAATGCCACCGTGGATGTGCTGGATGCCGGGGAGTTGCTGGAAGGCGGCGGTGAGCGCCTGGCCGAGGCCCGTCAAGTCGTCTGCCGAGGTCGCGGGATCGAACGTGCTGCGGGTGACACGCATGTACGGCATCGCTGCCCCCTTTCTGGTGACGCGCGAGCGGCCCACCCCGGTCTGTTCCGGACGCTGTATCCGCCCGGCGCGCTGTGGTAGTCCTCCAGCATAGCACGCCTACTTGCCGTGCGGAAGTGCCTCGCGCAGAACCGGGGAGAGGTCACCCCTGCTCCCGCGCGTAGCGGTCCAGGCGGGCGAGTTCGTCGGTGAAGAGCGGGATGAGCACGCGCGGCGCGAGCAAGCGTTCAACGAAACCGCCGAGGCCGCCACGCTGCCCGGTCGTCTCGATCCGCACGCGGCAGGTGTCGCCATTCGGCGTCACCGTAAACGTCGTCGCGCTGGTGCGCGCCGGGTAGTCCTCACGCAGCACCCGGCCCGGCTCCGGCTCCGACACCACGCCGCGATAGTCCTCGGTGCGTCCACCGGCCTTCAGCCGGAAGCGGATCACCGTGCCCGCGCCGACACCGCCCTCGTCCACCTGAAAATCGGAGAACGCGGGCGGCAGTATCTTGGGGTGATGCTGCCGGTAGTCGGCGAGGATGCCGTACACCCGCGCCGCCGGCGCCCCAACGTCCCCCTCCGCCATGACGTAGATGTCGGCCATAGCGCCTCCTTGCGATTGCGGAGTAGGGACGGCCCTCACCCGCTGACCCGCGATCCACTGCGGTGGGTACCCCGCCGTATCACGGGCGAGGGGGAACTGCCGATAGGCTGACGAGTGTTCCCCCTCTCCCGTATCACGGGAGAGGGGGCCAGGGGGTGAGGGCCGTAGTCCCGTCAGTGGCCGTGTACCGCCTGCACCAGATCGGGTATCAGGTGCGCGGCGTTCGGCGTGCCGAGGCCGGTGATTGGATCCCAGCCAGGTGTCGCCGGATAGCCGGGGATACTCGGGTCAGCCGTGTTGTTGCCGGTCGTCACATCATAGAAGTCGTTGGCGTAGCGGGCCGGGTTCGCGCCAATCGTGTAGAGCGCGGGGTTGATGAGACCCAGGCCGCCGCCATTGAGCTGGCCGGCCAGCGCCACCAGCGCCGCCCACTGCGGGCAACTCAGCGAGGTGCCGCCGATGTCGTACCAGCCGGTGCTGCACGGCGCCGCGCCGCAGAACAGCCCGCTCAGGCCATCGGGCGGCAGGGTGAGGTAGACCAGCGCGCCGGTGCCGGCGCTCGCCTGGAGACCGATGTCGGGCACGCCGCGCATCGCCCCAATCGGCGTGCTGCCGGCCGGCAGGGTGTTCTGGTAGGCCGGCTTGCTGAAGACGTGGCTGAAGCCGCCGCCGCTGAAGGTCCAGCCGACCTCGGCCTGGCCGGGGAACTGCTGGCACTTACCGGGCGGGTCGGTATTATCGGCGACGCGGTTCGTCGTATTCGCGGGGTCTGTGCAGAGATAGGTGCCGCCCACGCCGGTCACCAGCGGGTCGCTCGCCGGCCACTCCACCGTCGGATACGGAATGAGTGCGCCGCCCTGCTTGACCGGCTGCTTCATCGTGTTGGCGGTGCCATTATCACCAGACGAACCAAGCACCGTCACGCCGTTCTGCGCGGCGGCGATGTAGGCGTGGCGCAGGTTCAGCAGCGACTGCGCGCTGCCGAAGGCGTCCTCGGCGGAGGCGAAACTCTGCGAGATGACGGTCGCGAGATGATTGTCAACGACATACTGCTCGGCGTTCATCATGGTCGGGAAGCCCTGCACGCCGAGTGTCTCGGCGGTCGGGGTCGTCACGAGCAGGATGTTCGCCATGGGCGCCAGCGCGTGCGCGGTCTCGACGTCGAGCGAGACCTCCAGCGCCCACGCCGCGCGGTCCTGTAGCCCCGTGCCCTTGCTCGTGTCCGGCGGCGCTTTGGTCGCGGGCGAGCCTTGCAGCGCGAGCTGGCTGAAGGTCGGCATTCCGGCCGCGCAGGTCACGCCTTCCTCGCCGCACATCGGCTGCAAGCCGAACGCCTGGTTGAAGACGTGCAGGTCGTGCGCGATCGTGTCGCTGCCGAAGGCGTCAACGATGGCGATCGTCTGGCCGCGCCCGTTGAGACCCTGCGCGTAGAGCGGGCCGACGTTGTAGGCCGCCTGAATCGCCTGTGGCGTGAAGCAGCGCCGGCCCACCGAGAAACACTGCGCCTCGGTCGGCGGCGTGGTGGACGCGGCGACGAAGGCATAGTCAGAGACGGTTGGGTAGAACAGGACGGGGGCTTGCGCGACGCTGGCAGCGAACGGCCCCGCCGCGCTGGTCAGCAGTAGGGTGAAAATGAAACAGGCCGTAACACGCAGACGCCTCATGCTCTCCTCCTTGCTGTGGTGAGCGATGCTGACGCGATCTCCCCTGGCCGCAACGACCACGCGGGGATCAGCAATTGACCTGACTTGTTGGCACATGCTGGCTCGATGCACGCGCCGGGGTATCTAAGCGGTCACGCCGCGCTACCCTCCGTCGGCGGACCAGCCCACCGGCGCTCCCCGCGACTCGCCTGCCCCGCAGGCGCACAGTGGCCCGCTCCTACCACCCCCTTTCATTGTCGTCTGAGCATCCGATCCATCTTAGCACGCGCCAGCGCACCGGCGCACCGGGGGAGCGGCAATAGCATGACAGAATGGTCATCCACGGCGACAACCGGCGTTCGTTCATTACCCACTCCGCGCCATGCCCGCGAAACACCCGTGCGGCGGGCGCGTATTCCGTCTGGGTACACCACCGTCATGCACAGATTGACGTGCCATCAATCCCTCGCACCACGAGGGAAGGGAGGGATTATGCCGCGCTAAGACCCCAACGCTCGCGCCACGCACGGCCAACGATTGGCCGTCACAATACGTCCGCTCAGGAGGTATGGGACATGCAGTCTGAACTCCACGACCTGCGCGCTCGCCTCGACGCCACGAACCAGCGCCTGGCCGCCGCCGAGCACGAACTGGCCCGCGTGCGGCAGTCGCGCCGCCGCCGGCCCGCCGGCCGCGTCCGCCTGGGGGCCGCCGCCGCGCTGGCGGTCTTGCTCGCCCTCGTGCCGCTGTCGCTCTTCGCCGCCAACCCGTTCAACGACCTCGTCCCCGGCAGCGTGCACAACGCCAACATTGACGCTATCTACAACGCGGGCATCACCACCGGCTGCGTGCCGAATGTCTCGTACTGCCCGACGGCGAACGTCACCCGCCAGGAGATGGCCTCCTTCCTCGCCCGCACCGCGGGCATCGGCGCGAATAAGCCGGTGACCAACGCCGCCCGCCTCTCGGTCAGCCCCGCCGCCGTCGGCAGCGCCACCTTCGCCGCCAACGACCTGGTCCGCGTGGCGCGCGCCAGCTCCACAGCTCTCGACTTCCGCCCCACGGCCGCGCCACCGGCCTGGGAGGCGCTGCCCGGCGCTGCCCTCACGATCCAGGCTCCGGGCAATGGCTTCGTCCTCGTTACCGCGACGGTGGAGTGCCTTGTGACCGCTGGTGAGGCGGGGTTTATCCGCCTGCACGACACCACGCCTGGCGCGCCAGCGCCCGCGCTGGCGCCATTCGTGTCCAGTGGCTTCGGCGCCGCTAACGAGCAATACGCGATCAGCACGACCTGGATCTTCCCGGTGACCGGTGCCGGGGCGAAGACGTTCGTGCTGGAAGTCTCGCAATGGAACGCCACGGCGAACGATGTCGATTACTTTAACGGGGCGCTGACCGCGCTCTTCGTCCCGTTCGGCGCGGGCGGCGCGGGCACGCTGGGCGTCGAGAGCCCGCCCGCGCCCAGCGGCCAGCCAGCGAATCCGTAGCGGCTGGCCTGGTAACCTGCCCTCCAGGCGGTGTCCTCTGGCCGCCTGGGGCGCGTCTCCGTCAGTGCCGGCGGCCTGGTGGGAGGGGTCCCGGATTGCAATCCGGGCCTGGACACACGGTGTGTGGGCGAAGTGCGCTCCGCGCACTGGCGGTGGATAGGCTGGTATCATGTCCCACACCAGTGAATTACAATCCGCGACGCGGATTTCGGCCAGGCGGAGCCTGCTCAGGCCCGGATTGCAATCCGGGACCCTTCCCGCCAGGGCCCCACGCAGCCCGCCGCAGGACACCTGGCTGCACAGCTTTCATTCCGCCGCCCCCTTGACAACCCCACCGCCACCGTTCTATACTCATAGAACAATTGTTCTATACGTACATCCGGGAGGGACGGATGGTCGAGCGGTGGATTCTGCATTGCGACTTGGACGCCTTCTTCGCCAGCGCCGAAGTGCGGCGCCGCCCCGACCTGCGCGGCCGGCCCGTTATCGTCGGCGGCCAGCCCACCGGACGCGGCGTCGTCGCCTCCGCCACCTACGAGGCGCGGGCGCGCGGCGTCCACTCCGCCATGCCGCTGGCCCGCGCCCAGCGCCTCTGCCCCGACGCCGTCTTCCTCCCCGGCGACTTCACCTATTACCGCGACCTGTCGCGGCGCTTCCGCGCTATCCTGGCCGATACCAGCCCGGTCGTCGAAATCGCCTCGATTGACGAAGCCTACCTCGACGCCACCGGCCTCAGCCGCGCGCCCGGCCCGCCCCGCGACCTCGCGGCGGCCATCAAGCGCCGCCTGCACGCCGACACCGGCCTCACCGTCTCCATCGGCGTCGCGCCGAACAAGACCGTCGCGAAAATCGCCTCCGACTTCCACAAGCCGGACGGCCTCACCGTCGTGCCCCACGGCCAGGCCGCCGCCTTCCTCGCGCCCCTGCCCGCCGGTGTGCTCCCCGGCGTCGGACCGAAGGCGCGCGAGCGCCTGGCCGCCGCCGGTCTGCGCCGCGTCGGCGACCTCGCCGCCGCGCCGCCCGCCGTCTTACAGGTCATCTTCGGCGCGCGGTGGGCGGCGGATGTCGCGGCGCGGGCGCGCGGCCTGGACGACCGCTCCCTTGAACCAGACACGCCCGCGAAATCGCTCGGCCACGAGCGCACGTTCCCCACTGATGTCGCCGACGTCGCCGTACTGCGCCGCGTCATCCGCGACCTGGCCGACCAGACCGCCCGCCAGCTCCGCCGCGCCGGACTGGGTGCCCGCGTCGTCACCCTGAAACTGCGCCATGCCGACTTCCAGCAACTCACCCGCCAGCGCGCCCTGCGCGGCGCGACCGAACAGGCGGAACCCATTCGCGCCGCCGCCGCCGAACTCTTAGACGAAGCCCTCGCCGCCACCGGCTGGCGGCAGATTCGCCTGCTCGGCGTGCGCGTCGGCGGCCTCGGCCCGCTCGCCCGCCAGCTCGACCTCTTCGACCAGCGCGCCGAACGCCAGCGCCGCCTCGACGCCGCGCTCGACCACCTGCACGACCGCTTCGGCGACCACGCGGTCTATCGAGTGACGAGTGACGAGTGACGAGTAGGGATACATCAGCACTGCGCCAGCAGTCGGGCACCGAGCCGGCACGAACACACTCGTCACTCGTCACTCGTCACTACCAAAAGGAGGTTCCCATGGCCCACACCACCCACGCTGAACCGGCCGGCAGCGGCCCCGCCGCGCCCCGTCGCTGGGTCTGCCATTGCACTACCCCACCGACCCTGCTGGCGACGGTCGAGAACGGCAAAGTCAACCTGAAAGTGCGCGACCGCTACTACCACATCGAAGGCGTCAACGGCCGCCTCCGCGCCATCTGCCCCCGCTGCGGCCAGGAACACATCCTCGCGCTGGAGGGCGCGTGATGGGCGGCGAACGCGGCGGGCGGGGGCCGCCCGGACGGAAGTTGCAGGTTGACAGGTTGCAGGTTCGGGTAGGCAGACACTTCTGTCAGCCCACCATCGCCTGTGTCAACCGAGAACCTGCAACTTGCAACCTGCAACCTGCAACAACACCGAAAAGCCCCGAAGGGCGTGCCAAGCGCGGAAGCGCCACCGTGCATCGCGCAAGCCTGGAGGGCATGATGACGCAGCCTGCGAACCGGCGGCACATGACGCCGGACTTTGACCTGACCCCGGCGCTGGAGGCGTGGTTGAACGACCTCGCCCGCGCGGCGCGGACCGACCCGGCCGCGCGCAACGAACTCTACCGGCTCTTTGACTTGAAAATCGCCCGCTTCCTGGCCCCCTATCGCACCTGGCAGAGCGCCATCGGCGGCTACGACGACATCGCGCAGGAAGCCTTCCTCGTCTTCGCGCGCCTCGTCGCCGACTGGTCCGGCCAGGGGTCGTTCGCCGCCTATTGCTTCGGCTTCTTTCCCTGGCGGCTGCGGCGCGCGATCGCCTACTACGAGCGGCGCTGGCCGGCCAGCCGGCTCACCGTCGTGCCGGACGACGACGACCTCTTCGAGCAGGAACTGCCCGATGTCGCCACGCTGCTGCCGCTCACCGCGCTGGCGCCGCTGCCGCCCAACGAACGCGACCTGCTCGCCCTGCTTCTGGCGACTGACCTGTCCATCGCGGACCTGGCCCTCCCACTCGGCTGTAGCCGGCGCACCATCTTCCGGCGCTGGCGGACACTGGTGGGCTACCTTGAACGCGAACTCGAACGCCAGGCCAGTTGAACGCAGCGCAGGGGCGGGACGCGGCGGG
>DASUBC010000157.1:0-2638 GCA_035763465.1 Thermomicrobiales bacterium | reverse complement strand
AAATGGGTCTGCGCCCGCGCGCTCGCTTCCGCGCGCGGGTCGTCGTCGGCGATGACCCCAGCCTGCAACTGGCCGGCGTCATTCCGGCCACGCGCAAGGCGCTCGATCGCGCGGGCCTGACCAGCGCCGATATTGACTGGTTCGAGGTCAACGAGGCGTTCGCCACGGTTGTGCTGGCCTGGGCGCGCGAGTTTTGCCCTGACATGGCGCGCGTCAACCCGTGGGGCGGCGCGATCGCGCACGGTCACCCGCTCGGCGCATCGGGCGCGGGCCTGCTGGCGAAAATGCTCGCCGGCCTCGATGCGACCGGCGGCCGGTTCGGCCTCCAGGTGATGTGCATCGGCCACGGCATGGCGACAGCGACGGTGATTGAGCGAGTGATGAGTGACAAGTGATGAGTAGGCAGCCCTCACCCCCCATCCCCCTCTCCCGTGCGCGAGCGAGGGGGAGCAGCAATCAAGCTGGAGCGTGTTCCCCCTCGCCTGCCGGGCGGGAGAGGGGGTTAGGGGGTGAGGGCTGCCTACTCATTACTGGAGAGCACTGATGCAACTGACAGGCAGTACCTTCCTGGTGACTGGCGGCGGGTCGGGGTTGGGGGCGGCGTGCGCGCGGGCGTTTGTCGCGGGCGGGGCCAGCGTGGTCGTCGCGGATGTGAACGAGGCGGCGGGGGCGGCGCTGGCGGGCGAACTGGGCGCGCGGGCGCGGTTCACGGCAACCGACGTGACCGACGAGGCGAGCGTGCGGGCGGCGCTTGACCTGGCGCGCGAGGCGTTTGGCGGGCTACACGGCGCGATCAATTGCGCCGGCATCGCTATCGCCGCGCGCGTGCTGGGGCGCGAGGGACCGCACGCGCTCGACCGCTTCGCGCGCGTCATCCAGGTCAACCTCATCGGCACCTTCAACGTTATCCGGCTGGCGGCGGCGGCAATGGCGGAGAACGAGCCGCGCACCGCCAGCGGTGAGCGCGGCGTCATCATCAACACTGCGTCGGTCGCGGCCTTCGAGGGGCAGATTGGGCAGGCGGCCTACAGCGCCTCGAAGGGCGGCGTGGCCGCGCTGACGCTGCCGGTCGCGCGCGAACTGGCGCGCTTCGGCATCCGCGTCGTCACGATCGCGCCCGGCATCTTCGACACCCCCATGCTCGCGGGTTTGCCCGAAGCGGCACGGGTCTCGCTGGGCCAGCAGGTGCCTTTCCCGTCGCGTCTCGGCCAGCCGGACGAATTCGCGGCGTTGGCACGGCACATTGTCGAGAACGAAATGCTCAACGGCGAGACCATCCGGCTCGACGGCGCCATCCGGATGGCGCCGCAGTGACCGCGCACCGAGGGGCGGGATGATCACGCGTGGGGGGATCGTCGCGGCCCGCCCGGCGCTCGCGCCAGCGGTAGCGCGGCGCGTGGCGCTGCCGGCGGTCGTGGTGGCCGCGCTGGGTCTGATCAGCCTGGCGCTCTACCTGCTGGCACTGGTGCGACCCTACTTCCTGCCGCGTGACGCGCCATTCCCGCTGCTCGACCTCGGCAAAATTGGCGGCTACGATCGCGGCGCGGGCGTCAGGTACACCGCGCCGCTGGTGGCGGTCTGGTGCGCCTATTGCGCCGCCGCCGCGCTCGCGCCATCTGTGCGGCCGGCGCGGCTGCTGCGCTGGCTCGCCTATGGCGGCGCGGCGCTCTTCGCGCTGGCGCTCCTCTGGCTCTACCCGATTACCGCCGCCGATCTCTTCAACTACGCGCTGTACGGCCTGGTGCAGCATCACAGTGTGAACCCGCTGCTGGTGCCGCCACAGGAGGTCATCGGCCAGCCGTTGCTCGGCTATTCGGCCTGGCCGGCGTATGTGTCGCCCTATGGGCCGCTCTGGCAGTGGATCGCCTACGGTGTCACCGCGCTGACCGGCGAGCGGCTCTTGCCCGGCCTGCTCGCGTTCAAAGTCGTGCTGATCGGCTGCCACCTGCTGAACGTGCTGCTGGTCGAGCGGATCGCGGCGGGCATGGGCTGGCGGTCGCCGGGCGCGGCGGCGCTCGTCTATGGCTGGAACCCGCTCGTCGTCTACGAGACCGCCGGCAACGGGCACAACGACATCGTCATGCTGACGGCGCTGCTGCTGGCCGTCTGGTGCCTGGGGCGGTCGCGGCGAGTACGCGCCCTCGCGCTGCCGGTGGCCGCGCTCGGCGCGCTCGCCAAGTATGTCGCGGTGCTCTGGCTGCCGGTGTTCGTCTTCAGCCAGGTGGCGACGCTGCGCCCGCGCGCCTGGGCGCGCTGGGTCACGGGCGCCGGGGTGGCCTGCGCGTTGCTCGCTGTCGCCGCCTACTGGCCCTTCTGGGCCGGCGCACACACTTTCGACGGCATCAGGCGGCAGGCCGACCTCACGACCTCGTCATTCGGCAGCCTGGCGATGATCGTGGCGGTCCAGCAACACCACCTGCTCGACGCGAAACTGGCGCTCAAACTGGTCAAAGCCGCCGCCTTCGCGATCGTCGCGCTGACGTTCGTCCTGCGTCGTCCGCGCGACGGCACGGCGGCCAGCGCCATCGCCGCGCTGTTCGACACGACGCTGGCCTATTTGCTCGTGGGCGCGCTCTGGTTTCAGCCGTGGTATCTCGTGCCGCTGATGGGCCTGGCGGCGTTGTCCGGCCCGGCGCGC
>DASUBC010000156.1:0-2937 GCA_035763465.1 Thermomicrobiales bacterium | reverse complement strand
GGCCACAGCCCTTTTTCCTCTTCCTGCACTACTGGGATCCGCACACACCCTACCTGCCGCCCGCGCCCTACCGGCGCAAGTTCTACCCGGCCGACCGCGACCCTTACGGCGTGCAGAACCACAGCTTGGACGAGGCGTGGACCTGGGAACCGTTCAAGTGGTACTTCCACCAGTGGATGCCGGGCGTCACCGACGCCAACTACATTATCAATCTCTACGATGGCGAGACGGCCTACATGGACCGGCACCTGCGGCCGGTCTTCCAGTCGCTCGCGCCGGTGCTGGACGACACACTGGTCATCATCACCGCCGACCACGGTGAGGTGCTAAACGAGCAGCTCGGCTACTTCGACCACCACGGTCTCTACGAGGGCAATGTCCATGTGCCGCTGATCTTCTCCTGGCCGGGCAAACTTCCCGCCGGGCGGCGCGTGCCTGGCTTTGTGCAGAACCTTGACCTGGCGCCGACTATTCTCGACCTCGCCGGCATCCCCGACCGCGACGGCATGGAGGGGCTGAGCCTGCTGCCCGCCACCTTCGGCCTGCGCGACGGCAACTACGACGAGGTCTATCTCTCGGAATCCACCTGGGAGGTCAAACGTGGCCTGCGGACGGCGCGCTGGAAGTTCATCAACTCCATCGAACCCGACCCGCACGGCCGGCCGATGCAAGAACTCTTCGACCTGGACGCCGACCCGGCGGAGCAGCACAACCTGATTGACGAGCAGCCCGCTGTCGCCCGCGACCTCGCCGCGCGCCTGGACACCTGGGTTGCCGAGCGGCTGGCCGAGCAAGACCGCCAGGTTGACCCGCTGCGCGAGCAAGGCGCGAATGCCAAGAGCATCGGCACGCCCATCCCGAGCGAGGTCGTCGGCGCGGGCGCAACGCCGCTGCACAAACGCAAGCAAACCCGCGCGGCAACCATTCCGCCCCCCGACGCCCTCGGCGGCGGTGGCAAACCATAGAACAGGAGGAAACGATGACGATTCGGGTGGCGATTGTGGGGGCGGGTAATATCGGTAAGACCCATGCGCGGGTCTACCAGGCCAATCCACTGGCGGAGCTGGTGGCGATTTGCGACATTGACCGCGCGCGGGCCGACGCGGCGGCGGCCGAATTCGGTATCAAGGCGTACTACGACCTGGCAGAGTTGCTGCGCGCGGAGCAACTGAATGCGTTCTCCGTCGCGAGCGCCGGCATCGAGAACGGCTCGCACCACTTCCAGCCGACAATGCAGGCGCTGGCCGCCGGTAAGCATGTGCTGGTGGAGAAGCCCATCTCGAACAACCTCAACGAGGCGAAGGAGATGGTCGCCGAGGCGCGGCGGCGCAACCTCTGCCTGGCAGTAGACCTGAACCATCGTTTCACACCGGCCACCCGGCTGGCGAAGGAGAAAATCACCTCCGGCGCGCTCGGCGAAGTCCTCTTCGTGAACATGAACCTGTGGATTCGTAATCCGCGCGATGAGCCGCAGTACTTCCACCTGCGGGCCTTACATTCCCACTCGGTGGACGTCATGCGTCACCTGGCCGGCGACGTGGCGCGCGTACAGGCGTTCTTCCACAAGGGACCAGGGCGCAAGAGCTGGAGCAATGCCTCGATCAACTTGCAGTTCACTTCCGGCGCGCTCGGTCACCTGACCGGCAGTTACGACATGCACGGACCGGACCGCCACAGCATCGAGCGGACCGAGGTCGGTGGCACACAGGGGCGCGTGGTCATTGACAACTCCACGGTGGACTTCCACTGGTATCCGCACAACAGCAAGGAAGCGACCCACGTCCACAACGTCGGCGGAATGATTTCCTTCTCCGAGACCTTCGGCCCGCGTATCGGCCGCTGGCTGGAACAGCTCGACGCCGGCGCGAAGCCCGAGGAGATCGAAGGCTCTGGCGAGGAAGGACTGAAGGCGCACGCGGTCGTCGAGGCCGCGATTCGCTCCCACGAGACGGGGCAAGTCGTCGAAGTCGCCGACCTGCTGGACTGATCCCCAATCCGCCCGGACGCGCTTCCCCCTGCCGCGCCGGTGTGCTAGGCTTGCGCCGGCACACGATAGGAGGCAGCACAGCTTGTTGACGTAGCCCTGGCGGTCATTGGTGAGAGAGCGCGGCAGCCCCATACCGGGGGTTGTTTGTGCTGTCTCGCGGAGCCACGCTGCGGCTGATGCTCTGCTGGCATTGCGCCATGACCGCCCATACGACCACGCGCTCTCATTGGCGCGTGGTCTCTTTGCGCCCGCGCGACAGTGCTGGGCGCATGGGACACCAGATTCCTCAACATCGTGTGCGCGGAAGGGATATCTTATGGCTGCTGAGCGCGGGCGCATACGTCTGCACACAAGTCTCGGCCGGGAATTCAACAAACTATGGGCGGCGAGCGCCGTCTCGAACCTGGGGGACGGCGTCGCGCTCCTGGCCGCGCCGCTCCTGGCTGCCGCCCTGACCCGCGATCCTGCGCTGGTCGCGGGACTCTCCTTCGCCCAGCGTCTCCCCTGGCTGATCTTCGCGCTGCTCAGTGGGGCGCTCGCGGACCGGCTCGACCGCCGCTACGCGATGGCGGTGGTGGCGGCCTGTCGTGGGTTGCTGATCGGCGCGCTCGGCGTCGCCGTGCTCCTGCGCGTGGCGTCCCTGCCACTGCTCTACGCAGTCTTCTTCCTGCTCGGCGTCGGGGAAACGCTTTTCGATACCGCCGCCGTGACCGTGCTGCCGGAGCTCGTGCCCCCGGCAGCACTGCCCAGAGCGAACGCCCGCCTCGCCGGCACGCTGACGGTCACCAACCAGTTTTTGGGGCCGCCGTTGGGCGGGATTCTCTTCGCGCTGGCCGCCGCGCTGCCTTTTTTGCTGGGCGCGGGCGGGCTGGCGGCAGCGGCGGCGCTCATCCTGGCGTTGCAGGGTACGTTCAAGGTCGCGCGGGCGGTGGATGCGCCAGCGAGTGATC
>DASUBC010000155.1:0-2292 GCA_035763465.1 Thermomicrobiales bacterium | reverse complement strand
CGCGACGCCCAGCGCGAACCGCTCGACCGTCTCGCGTGTCAGCCCGCGTTCGGCGACATAGCGCCGGCCGACTTCGCCCGCCGGCATGTTCAGCAGCACGTTCGTGAAGAAGGTCGCCGCTTCGGCGTTGAGCGCGTAGATGCGCTCGCGCGTCTCGTCCCGGTGCGGATCGCGCGGCACGCCGCGTTGCAGCGTGACGCCGGTGCGCGCGGCCAGTTGCTCCAGCGCCTCGGGGAAATCCAGCCCTTCCTGTTTCATCAGCCAGGAGAAGGCATCGCCTTTCTCACCGCAGGTGAAGCAGATGTAGGTGCCGCCTTCGGGGTAGACGTGAAAGGACGGGTTCTTCTCGCTGTGAAACGGGCACAGCCCTTTCCAGCTCTTCCCCGACCGCTTCAGATCAACTTTCGCACTGACAAGTTCGACCAGATCGATCCGCTCGCGGATCTGCTCGATATCGCTCCGCTCGGCCATGCTATCCCCATGCGCGTGCCACAACCTACCCTGTACGTACTATACAGGATGGTGAGTGTGGCGCATAGGGGGCAGCCGGGCAGCCCTCACCCCCCAGCCCCCTCTCCCGTGCGCGAGCGAGGGAGAGCAGCGGTCAAATGGCTTGGCGATCTTCCAGGCTCATCTTTCGCCACCGCCTATCCCGTCCCCTCTCCCGTGCGACGGGAGAGGGGGTCAGGGGGTGAGGGCCGCCGCCAGACGAAAGAGCGGCTGGCCGTATTCGACCGGCGTCGCGTCTGCCGCAAGCACTTCCAGTATGCGCGCGGATTGGTCGGCCGTCACCTCATGGAAGGTTTTCATCACTTCGATCAGGCCCAGCGGCTGGTCGGGCGCGACATGGTCGCCGGGCGCGACCAGCGGCGGATCGCCGGCTTTCGCCGCCCGGTAGAAGACGCCGATGAACGGCGCGGTGATGGTGAACTCGTCCGCGCTGGTCTGCTCCGCTGGTGTGGCGGGAGGCGCTGGTTGCTCGCCGGGAGCGCGCGGTTCGGCTGGCGCCGTGCCACGCCGCAGGTGCAGCCGCACGCCCGGCACATCGAGCGTGAATTCGGTCAGGTCGAGCGCCGCGACCCGGTCGAGGATGGCCTGCACGGCGGCGGGCGTCCAGGGTTGCGGATTGCGGATTGCGGATTGCGGAATGACAGTTTCTAGGGAAGAGGTAGACTGTTCGGCGGCAGCTATTCCGCGTTCGAGTGCGCTGGTGGTGAAGGCGGCGTAATACTGCCGGGCGGCAGCCTGCGCTTCGGCGACCGGGACGGCGCGGAACCGGATGGCGTCGCCAGGGCGCGCCTGGCCGAGCCGCCAGAGGTCGGCGCTACAGACGGTGGCGATTTTGGCGTAGCCGCCCGTCGTCTGGTGATCGGCCAGCAGAACGATCGGCTGACCGTGCGCTGGTACTTGAATCGCGCCGGTCACCAGCCCCTCGGAGAGAATGTCGGCCCCTGCCGGGCCAGCATGGAAAGTGAGCGGCGGTCCATCAAGGCGCAACCCCATCCGGTCGGTTGCGCGCGTCACCGTGTAGGGCGACGAGAGGAAAGTGACGATCGCGTCCTCAGTGAAGCGGTCGTCCTGCGGGCCGAGCACGACCCGCACGGCGACCTCGCGGTCGTAGCGCGGGATGCGCGCCGCTGGCAGCGCCAGCGACTCAGCAGGAAGTGTCGCGGGCGGCGCGAGCGGCAGGCGGTCGCCCGCCCGGAGCGCGCGGCCAGCCAATCCGCCGAGACTGGCGCGCTGGTCCGTCGCGTGGCTGCCCAGCGCCGGCTGCACGGCGATGCCGCCCGCCACGGCGAGGTACGCGCGTGCGCCGCTCTTGCACGCGCCCAGATCCAGCCGATCGCCGGGCGTCAGGATCACCGTGCGCCAGTGCGGCAACGGCGCATCATTACGGGTCGCGCCGCAATCGGCGCCGGTCAGCGCGGCGGCGACCGGACCCGCGCCTCCATACACCAGCGCCGGCCCAAGCAGCGTCAATTCCAGCGCCGCGTCGCCTGGTTCGTTGCCCACCAGCAGGTTCGCCCAGCGGCAGGCGTAGTCGTCGAGCGCGCCGGCAGACGCCAGCCCGAAGCGGCCATACCCATCACGACCAAGGTCTTGCACCGTTGTCAGCAGACCGGCGCGCTCGACGCGGAGGCAGGGCGGTTCGGGCGCGCTCATCGCGCCTCCACAGCGCCGATCTGGGGCTGATACGTGCCGGCGGCGACGGCCTCACTCACGGCGGCGTACTCCTCCGGCGTGACCGGGCGGAACTGCACTTCGTCGCCCGCGCGCAGCAAGAACGGCTCG
>DASUBC010000154.1:0-3782 GCA_035763465.1 Thermomicrobiales bacterium | reverse complement strand
CCGCTCGGGTTATGGCTGGCGACGAAGCAGTATCTCGTAGTAGCCGTGCCACTGACCGTGCTATTGCTGCCGCGCCCGTGGTCCTGGCGCGACCTCTGGCGGCTCTGGTGGCGCGCTGGCGCGGTGGCGCTAGCCGTGAGTTTGCCACTGGCGCTCTGGAATCTCCCCGCGTTCGTGCGGTCGGTCATCACGTTGCAACTCTACCAGCCATTCCGTCCCGACGCGCTGAGTTATGTCGCCTGGTTCGCGCGCAACGCTGCCAGCCATCCACCAACCTGGCTCGCACTGCCAGCGGTCGTGCCGGCGATAGCGCTGGCGCTGTGGCGCGCGGCGCGCACCCCGGCTGGTTTCGCCACTGCCGTGGCCTTTGTCTTTCTCGTCTTCCTCGTCACGAATAAGCAGGCGTTCTGCAACTACTATTTCTTCGTCATCGGGGCGCTCTGCTGCGCCATCGCCGCGACGCAGCCAGCAAGCAAGGAGAGCGGTATGGAAGGAGACAGCGCATGACCGCCGGCACGCGCAATCGCGGCGTCGCGCTGCCCGCCTCGGCGCCGGCAATTCGCAAGGTACTTGCGCCGGCGCTGACGCGCGTCTGGGTCATGCTGATCGCGCCTTCGCTGGCCTATTTCGCCGGCTTCTGCCTGCTTACGTATCCCCTGATCTGGTCGTTCCGGTCGGCGCTATTCGCCGATGAAGGCGATGGCCTGCAAAACTACTGGAACCTCTGGTGGGTAGATACCGCGCTCACGCGGCTGCATCAATCGCCCTGGTTCACACCGTTCTTACATTATCCCGGCGGCGTCTCGCTCCTCGGGCAAACGCTCAATCCTTTCAACGGCTTCGCGGGCGTGGTGCTTTTGCGCTGGCTGTCGCTGGCCGAGACGTACAATATCATCGTCATCTTCTCCTTCGTCATGGGGGGACTTACCACCTTCTGGCTGGCTCGCGCCTGTGGCGGAACCTGGTGGTCAAGCCTCATCGCGGGCGGCATCTTCACCTTCTCCAGTTACCACTTCGCGCACGCGCAGGGGCACTTACAGCTCGTGTCACTCGAGTGGCTGCCGCTCTTTCTGCTCTGCTGGCTGCATTTGCTGGAGCGGCCAGCAGTCTGGCGGGCGCTGGCGGCGGCGGTGACGCTGCTGCTGGTGCAATGGTGCGACTACTATTACTTCTTCTACTGCGTGCTCGTCGGCGCGCTTTTCCTCGCCTGGCAGGTCTGGCGGGCGCGCGACCAGCGCACATGGCTCGTTCAGCGAACGCGCCTGGTTGCACTCGGCGTTTTCGGGGTGGCGGCGCTTGTGCTCACCGGCCCACTGCCGGCCGCACTCTACCTGCTCAACCGCCGCGACCCATTGAGCGGCGCACATGAAGACCCCGTCTTTTCACTCCAGTTGCCGTCTTTGCTCATCCCTGGCGGCCACTGGCGTTTCGCTGGGTTGACTGAGTGGTACTGGTCACTCTTGCCCGGCAATATTTACGAAACAAGCGTCTCACTGGGCATCGCGATGTGCCTCTTGCTCATGGCTACCTGGCGGCTGCGCCACCGCCTGCGTGACACATCGCTGCGCTTCTGGTATCTCATGCTGGTCATCTTCGCCCTGCTGGCCCTTGGTCCCGAGATTGTCACGGGTGTCGTAGAGTGGCGCTTCACGTATGGCCTGACACCATACGGGTTACTGGAGCGCGTCTTCCCGCCACTCCGCCTGTCCGGGATGCCGATCCGCATGGTGGTCATCGTCACCCTCGCCGCCGCGCTGATCTGCGCGCTCGGGCTGCCGGTGCTCTGGCAGCAAAGCAAGCGACAGCGTATTCATGTAGCCGTGCTGCTGGCGCTCATGGTGATCGAGTTGCTGCCGGCGCCCTTGCCCCAAACGCACCTGGCCCTACCGGCCTATTACGTCGCGCTGCAACAACGGGCGGACAACCTGGCGGTGCTTGACCTGGCGACCGACCAGTATCATGCGCTCGCATACCAGACAATGGTCAACCGACCACTGGCCTCGGGCTATGTGTCCCGCCTGCCTGCCAGCGCCGAAGCACGCGATGCAGAAATCGCCCGCCTGGTGCGCGCGGGGCGCTACGACGTACTGTATGGACAAGATCATTTCGGCTACCTGATCGCGCCAACCAACGAGCCACAGCCTTGCGACGCTGCGCTCTACCGCGATCAGACCGCGACCGTGTATGACCTCGCCGCCTGCGCGAAACGCTGACCGCGCTCAGCGGACCAGCCTCATAGAAACGATTACCTGGCCGCTGCCGGAGCAGTGCTTTCGTCTCGGCGTAGTAGTACGAAACGTTAGCCCGGATAGGGGATAGTCACAGCGGAATATGCCACGTAGACTAGAGATCAGGCGCGGATGACCACGCGACACTGCTGTCGGCGCTGACAGGAGGGACCGCCACGCCGCTGTGAAGCGGGAGAAGGCACTATGGCGACAACGGCCGAACTGATGTTAGCAACCTACGAAGACGCGCTACGTGCGCTGGGCTGGTATCTGGACTGCGAACGGCTGCGCGATATTAATCTGACCGTACGCGACGATGCCTATGAGCTGCTCGCGCACGCCGGCGACAATACCGATGCGGTCACCGAACTGCAACTGACCCTGCGCGATGTTAATGACTTGCGTCGTGTCGCCCGGCGGCAGCGCGGTCGCGGCATGGTGCGGCGTCCGGGTGCGCGACCCTCTCGATTGACGGCTCTCCAGGGCCACGCTGAGGAACGCGCGCCACTCTCGTCCTGGCTCGAACAGACACAAACACTCCACTATCAGGACGTGCTGCGAATTATCGGCCACGAACTGGACCGCCGGCAGGCGCGCTCGTTCCGGCTGGACGAGTACAACAACGGCTTCGTCCTCCGCATCGGCCTCTCCGGCACGACCCCCGAACTGTACGAGGTGCGATCCTTCTCGAAAGAAGACTTGCGGGCCAGAGTTGCCGACGCCTTGCGACGGCGCGGCGAGACCTCGCCACGCCGCCCACACTGACCCGTACGCCACCGCCTGCGAGAACGACCAGGTCTACGAAGCAGCAATCATCCGATAGGCTGTTCTCAGCCCACGCCCGGCACGCTATAGTACCGGCCAGATGCAGCCAGGAGCGAGCTGCGTATTGGCCGGTGCGCGGGCGAGGAGGACGGCATGGAAACGCTGGTCTTGACGGAACCGGGGCGGTTTACGCTAACCGAGACAGCGCTGCCCGCGCCGCCTGGGCCGGGTGAGGCGCTGGTGCGCGTCCATCGCGTTGGTGTCTGCGGCACCGATTTGCACGCCTTCAAAGGCGAGCAGCCCTTCTTCTCCTATCCGCGCATTCTGGGGCATGAACTCGGCGTTGAAGTCATCGCGCTGGGCGGCGGCGCGGCCGACACTGGCCTGGCGGTCGGTGACCGCTGCGCGGTCGAGCCATATCTGCATTGTGGCGCGTGCATCGTCTGCCGCCAGGGCAAGACGAACTGCTGCGTCCGGCTGCAAGTGCTCGGCGTCCACACCGACGGCGGGATGCGCGAACTCATCACGGTGCCGGCAGACAAGCTGCGCCGCTCGTCCACCCTATCTTATGAACAACTGGCGCTGGTGGAGATGCTCGGCATCGGCGCGCACGCGGTCGGCCGGGCAGCGATCGTGCCGGGCGAGTTTGCGCTGGTGATTGGCGCGGGGCCGATCGGCCTCTCCACGCTGGCCTTTGCCCAGCAAGCCGGCGCCCAGGTGATCGCGCTCGACCTCGCCCCAGGCCGCCTCGACTTTGCCCGCCAGGCGCTCGGCGTCGGGCACACGGTG
>DASUBC010000153.1:0-3737 GCA_035763465.1 Thermomicrobiales bacterium | reverse complement strand
ACCCGGTCCACCACCTGCGAGACGGTCGGGCAAGAGGCCAGGCCAGTCGTTGTGTCCGACTCGCCACACTTGATGCTGACCAGAATCTCGCGCAGCTCCACCGGCTCACGACGCAGTTCCGCCGCGTCCTGCACCAGTTGCTGCGCCACGCGCGCCGCGCTGGCGATCGTCTGCAAATCGCCGTGGCGCTCGATACTGAACGACGCGACCGGCTTGCCCGTCGCCGCGATGCCATCAGCGATGATCTTCGTCCAGTTCGGCTCGATGCCGATCACGACCGCGGCGGCGACATTCGGGTTCGCGCCATTGCCGATCATCGTGCGGAAATGCAGGTCGAGGTCCGGGCCGAACTGCAAGCGCCCGTAGGCGTGCGGCAGCGGCAGCACACCCGGAATCAGCCGCGCCACCCCTTCGACCGCCGCATTGGACAGATCGTCCACCGGAATAATCGCGACATGATTGCGGACGCCAACGCGTCCATTCGCCCGCCTGTAGCCGTAGAGTTGTGTCATTGTTCGCTCCTTCGTGGCGAGTGATGAGGATTTCCCTCACCCCCACCGCCTGCGGGCGGCACCCCCTCTCCCGTGATACGGGAGAGGGGGCCGGGGGGTGAGGGAAATCCACTCACCACCGTGCCGTCTTGATATTGTGGACGTGAACGTAGTCGCCGCGTGTGATTGCGGACTTCGTCAGGCCGACGCGCGTGCGATATTCGATCACGTCCGCGCCTTCCGGCAGGTCCACCAGCGCGATCTTGTGACCGAGCGGCACATCGCCGCGACTCCGCACACTCGTCGTCTCGTCGGTGTCCATGTAGACGCCAATCACATCTTCGCCGGACTTGATGTCCTCCGTCGCCACACCAACGTGGTCGCCCTGGTTATGAATGAGAAACTTGTGCTTACTCGCCACTGCTCAATCTCCCTTCTCCGCGTGCTCGGCGTTGCCGTCCCCCCTACCCATTCACCGGCGCCGGCATGGCGACGTTGAGGTCGCGCGCGAGGCCGGCCAGCGCCGCGACCGTCGCAGGCGCCAGCGGCACGCCGTGCGCCGCACGTTCCTGCCGGCGTCGCGCGCGGCGTTCACCCGGCACGCGCACACATTCGTGTCCAGCCGCCGGCGGCACGGCCTTGAGGCCGGCGGTCAGGCGCTCGATGCCGCCGGCGAAATCCTCCGGTTCGGCGAACGCCGCAACGTCAAGCGCGCCGATGAAGTGGCCGGCGCCGGACGGATGCTCCCAGTCATCGAAATAGGACGGGATGTTCGGACTGAGGTTCGCGCCGGCCAGGACACCGCAGAGCGCCTCGACCGCCAGCGCCAGCGCATAGCCTTTCGCGCCGCCGACCGGCAGCAAGGCCCCTTGCAGCGCCGCCTGTGGATCGTCGGTCGGCGCGCCGGTCGCGTCAATTGCCACGCCCGGTGGCAAGCGGGCGCCGGTGCGCGCGGCCTTCAACACCTGCCCACGAGCCACGCCGCTCGTCGCCAGGTCCAGCCCCAGCCCACCCGGTATTCCAACGCCGATCGGGTTCGTGCCGAGAAAAGGCCGCCGCCCGCCCCACGGCGCCATGCCCGGCGGCGAGTTGGAGAGCGCCACGCCGATCATGCCGGCCTCCGCCGCCAGGTTGGCGTAATACGCCGCCGCGCCGAAATGATTACTGTGGCGCACGGCGACCCAGCCGCTGCCGTGCTCGCCGGCCAGCCGGATCGCCTCTGCCATCGCCCGCGCCGCCGCGACCTGTCCCATGCCGTTGTCTGCGTCGAGCACCGCCGTGCCGCCCCGCCAGCGCACAAAGGTCATGCGCGGCGTGGGATTGACCAGGCCCTTTTGCAAGCGTGCCACGTAGTTCGGCAGGCGGCTCAGACCGTGCGTCTCGACCCCTTCCAGGTCGGCCCGCACGATCGCCCGCGCCGTCACCCGCGCGTCCTCGTCCGGCAGCCCCAGCGCCGCCATGACCGCCGCCGCAAAATCCTCCAGCGTGGTTGCCGCAAAGAGTCGCGCACCTTCGCTCATCGTCGCGCCCTATCCGTCATTCAGTAGTTGTCACCCGACCGGGTTGAGCGGCGCTTCGCCATGCAGCACCCGCAGCACGTCGTCCACGACGGCCCGCGCGGTCCGCACGCCCGATTCCGCGCTCAAACCGGCGATGTGCGGCGTCAGGATGACGTTCGGCAGCGCGGCCAGCGGATCGCCGGACGGTGGCGGCTCCTGCGCCCGCACATCGAGCACCGCGCCGGCTGGCTGGCCGGCCACCAGCGCGGCGTGCAGCGCGGTTTCATCAACCACGCCGCCGCGCGCGGTATTGATCAGCCAGGCATCGGGCCGCATCCGTGCCAGGCGCTCCGCGTTGACGAGTTGGCTGGTCGCCGGCAGGAGCGGCACATGCAGCGTGACAAAGTGGCTGCGCGCCAGCAGCGTATCCAGGTCCACCAGTTCGACGCCGAACTCGGCGACGGCAAAGGTGTTGGCCGTCACCTGGGGATCGCTGGCGAGGATGGCCATCCCGAACGCCTGCGCGCGCCGGGCGATTCGCGCGCCGATGTCGCCGATCCCGACGATGCCGAGCGTGCGGCCGGCGAGTTCAATGCCGGTGAAGCCCTGCCGGTCCCATTGCCCGACCTTCACGGACGTCGTCGCGTCCGTGAGCCGGCGCGCAACCGTCAGCATGGCCGCGCAAACGTACTCCGCGACCGTCGTCGCGTTGGCCGCGCGGGCGAAGACGACCGGGACGCCACGTTCACGCGCCGCCGCGAGGTCAAGATTGTCGAGGCCCACGCCGAGCCGCCCGACAACCTGTAAGCGTGGCGCGGCGGCCAGCAGGTCGCGCGTCACCTGGGTCTGGTTGCGAACGATGAGCGCATCGGCATCCGCGACTTGCGCCCGCAACTCCTCCGTCCGCCGCCAGAGGTCGTCGGCCTGCACCACCTCGCCGGCCGCGCGCAGGCGATCGAGCGCGCCCGGCCAGATGAACTCCGTGACAACGATCTTCACCGCTCTACCTTGCTCTCAACTCCGACCCCGCAAGTGGTATGACCTCTTGGGGGCGCAGTATAGAACGGGACGATCGGGCGGTCAAGCAAGCGGCGCTCACCCACGCGTAGCAAGTGGCGTGCGGCCCGCAACGGCGCCGCGCCGACAGCCCCCTCGTCACTCGTCACTCGTTACTTGTCACTGGTTCCAGAGGTTTTGTGGGTTTTGTGAGTTTTGTGTAGGAATTCCGTGCGGCAGACTGCGTGGAGGCGGCCACCGCCTTGACGCCAGCCAGTCCCCCACCACCGTATCAGCCGATCGCCTCGTTCTCCTCGCGGCGCGGCGCGGCCTGTGGCCGCGGGATGGCGACCGCCTCGCGGCGCGCGACACCAGGGCGAAATGGAATCATTACCGAGTCCACCACGTAGGGACGCATATCGTCCAGTTGCAGGCGCGGTGGCCGGCGGCCGATCGTCGCCAGGCGTTCCGTCCAGGGTAAGCGATAATCGAGCGACTTCGGCCACTCCCACAATTCGACTTCGATCGCCGCGCCCACCCGCCGCACGGTGACGTAGTTCAGTTCATAGAGCGGGTAGAAGACGGGCGGCAGGCGCAGATGCGCGCGCACGCTGATCACCTTGCGCGTCCAGGTGCCGGTGTTGGCGAAAGCCCGGCGCGTGCCCTCGCACACTACCTGGGTCAATGCCTGAGTATGGGTGTGGCCGTAGACAAAGAGGTCCGCGCCAGTCCATGACTCCTCCGCCGGCCA
>DASUBC010000152.1:0-15006 GCA_035763465.1 Thermomicrobiales bacterium | reverse complement strand
CGCGCGGAGAACAGTGGCGCGAAGGGCACCAGCGGGGATATCATCGTGGGTAGTAGGGTGTGCATCATCACCTCCTCCTGCAAGAGTGGGGATGAGCATACCCTATCCTGTACTCACGTCCCAAAGGGCCAAAGTCGAGGTAAGAGGGCATAGGGAATAGGGGATAGGGATAGTCTCTCATCAGCACTGTGCTCGGAGATCAGCACTGCCTTATGGCGAGGCCCTATCCCCTATCCCCTGCCAACTAGGAGCATGATGCGATTGGTGATCGCCGGCGGCGGCACGGGTGGGCACGTTGGGCCGGCGCTCGCGACGCTGGACGTCTTGCGCGAGCGTGTAGACCCGCTCGCCATTCTCTGGATAGGCACGCACAACGGCGTCGAGCGACGGATTGCCGGCGAGCGCGGTATTCCGTTCCAGGCAATTCAGGCGGGCAAACTACGCCGTTATTTCTCGGTTGAGAACATGATTGACTTTGGGCGCGTCCCCGTCGGGGCGGCGCAGGCGCTGGTCGCGCTGCGCCGCTTCCGCCCCGACGTCGTCTTCAGCACGGGGGGCTTCGTCAGCGTCCCCACGGTTGCGGCGGCCAGGTTGCTCCGAATACCATCGCTCATCCACGAGCAGACCGCGCAGTTCGGTCTTGCCAACCGCATCAACCTGCGCTTCGCCACGGCGGTCGCGCTGCCCTACGAAGCCTCGCGCGCCTACATGCCGCCGACCCACCGCCGCGTCACCGTCACCGGCAACCCGGTGCGCGCGGACCTGCTGCGCGGCGACGCGGCGGAGGGCGCGCGGCTTCTGGGCCTCACACCCGACCTGCCAACCATCTATGTCACCGGCGGCGCGCTCGGCGCGCAGCGGATCAATACGGCGCTCGCCGCGCTGCTGCCGAACCTGCTGACGCGTTATCAGGTCGTGCATTCGTGCGGCACGCAGGGGTCGAAGCCCGACCTGGCCGACTTCCAGGCGCTCGCGGCGGCGCTGCCCGCCGCGCAGCGGGCGCGCTACGTCGTCCGCGACTTCTTCGGCGCGGAACTGCCGCACATCTACGCTCTGGCCCGGCTGGTCGTCGGGCGGGCCGGCGCCGGCACGGTGGCCGAACTGGCCGCGCTCGGCAAGCCTGCTATCCTGATTCCGCTGCCCGGCACCGGCGGCGACGAGCAGACCAAGAACGCCCGGCTCCTGGCCGACGCGGGCGGCGCGGTGTTGCTCCCTGAAGATACGCTGACGAATGACACCCTGCTCGCGACGATTGACCGCCTGCTCGCGCCCAGCGCCGCGAGTGAACTGACCCGGATGGGTGCGGCGGCCCACACCCAAGCTCCCGGCGACGCTGCCGAACGCCTTGCCGACGAATTGCTGCGGCTTGTGCCGGCCCTCACCCCTGGCTCACTGCGTTCGCCGGTCCCCTCTCCCGCGATGCGGGAGAGGGGCGCCGCGACCCGCAAGCGGGTACCCCGGCGGCGGGGTGAGGGCCGTTAGTCGCCGCGCAATGCACGGTCAATCGCCTCGCCCACCGTGCGCGCGTGGCGCACCGTCAGACCCTCGATTTGCGGCAGGCGCTCGCGGCGCGTCGCGGGCACGATGGCGTGCTTGAAGCCGAGTCGCGCGGCCTCGCGCAACCGGCGCGGCAGGTCGCCGACCGACCGCAGTTCCCCGGCCAGACCGATCTCGCCGATCATCGTCGTGCCGGGGTCAATCGCGATGTCGCGGAAGGACGACGCGATTGCGCCGGCCACCGCCAGGTCCACCGCCGGTTCGTCCACTTTCAGGCCGCCGACGATATTGACGAAGAGGTCTTGCCCGCCCAGCGGCAGGCCCACGCGCTTGGAGAGCACCGCCGCGAGCATCTGGAGCCGGTTGCCGTCCACGCCGTTCGCGGTGCGGCGCGGCATCGGGTTTTGCGTCACCGAGGTCAGCGCCTGTACTTCGACCAGCAGTGGCCGGGTGCCCTCCAGCGTCACCGCGACGGTCGAACCGGACGCGTTGGGGGCGCGTTCCTGCAAGAAGGCTTCGGAGGGATTTGCCACCTCGCGCATCCCTGCATCGGTCATCTCGAAGATGCCGACTTCGTTCGTCGAGCCGAAGCGGTTCTTCACCGCGCGCAGGATGCGATACTGTCCAAAGCGGTCGCCTTCCAGGTAGAGCACCGCGTCAACCATGTGCTCCAGCACGCGCGGCCCCGCGATCGCGCCTTCCTTCGTCACATGCCCAACGATCAGCACCGGCACCTGTGCCGGCTTCGCCCAGCGCATCAGGCGCTCGGTGCAGCCGCGCACCTGGCTGACGCTGCCAGCGGCCGACGTGACATCTTCCAGGTAGACCGTCTGGATCGAGTCCACAATCAGCAGACCCGGCGGCTCTTCCTCGGCTGCGTCCAGCACCAGATCCAGGTTCGTCTCGGATAGCACTGACAGTCCGGCGGTCGGCAGCCGCAGCCGGTCCACGCGCAGTTTCAACTGCTGCGCTGACTCCTCCGCCGACACATAAAGCGCGCCGCCCTCGCGCCCGGCCAGCCGCGCGGCTACTTCCGTGATGATCGTGCTCTTTCCAATCCCAGGATCTCCGCCAATCAGCACGAGCGAGCCGGGCACCAGGCCGCCGCCGACGACACGGTTGAATTCGTCTATTGGCACCGGGATCCGGTCCTGGCCGCTTGCGCTGACCTCGCCCAGCAGGGTCGGCTTGACCAGCGCCGGCCGCCGCCCACGCGCCAGCGCCGACGCGCTGTTCAGCCCGCCGCCAGTCGGCGCCGGCCGGGCGACGGCTGTCTCGACCAGCGATTCCCATTCGCCGCACTGCGGGCAGCGGCCATGCCACTTCGGGCTGGCGAAGCCGCAGTTCTGGCAGACATACTGTGTGGTTGCTTTTGGCATACGTCCGCAATCACTCTCACGCCGCGTTCAACGGCGATCATCTTCGGCGCGGTATTCCAGTCTGTCAATTATAGCACATGCGTTCGGCAGTACTGGTTCTTGCCAGGTGCAACACGAAGCACGACCATACGTAGCCACCAACCCGGCGGGCGAGCGCCGGAAGCCCTTCAGGGCCGGTCTGCGGAGATGAAGCCGCTTCTATAGGGATTTTTCCTCTGTTCCAGCCCGGACACAGGACGGTAAATTAGGTGGTATCGAAGTGTGGGAGCGTAATTGTTCACAGCCAGATAGTAGCCGCGCCGAATTCCGCAGCTCTGCGGAGCATGTAGGCAGCCTGACCGCGCCCGACCCGGCCACGATGAACAGTTACGTGACCACGGTGTCGCATCCAGGAGGTGGATCATGGCCGACGCTTGGGAACACGCTGAGACACATCTTCGCGCCTACAGGATCGCCCGCCGCCAGCTGCTGCGCGGCGCCGTTGGCGGTGCCGTCGCCTTCGGCCTGGGCGCGGGACTACCCTCGCTCGCCCTTGCTGATGATCATGTGACCACGGTCGCGCCGAAGCCGATTCCGGGGGGCGTCAGCCCGTTCGGTATCTTCATCCACCACTTCCCGCCCGTCCCGGTGCTCGGCCCCACCCCGATCAATGAGCCGTCGCAGATCACCGACTTCAATGGGTTTGTGGGGATCACTCGCGTGCTGGGCACCGGAACCGGGATCAATACCCAGACTGGGGCGCGGACCCGGCTGAACTTCCAGGTTGATAACGGTTTTATGGACGGCGTCTACGTCGGCGAGGACGGTAAACAGCACAACGGGACATTCGCCTTCGTCTGACTGGATCTGTATGAGGGGGCAGTTGTCCCCGCGAACCAGCGGCACGATTTCAGCCCCGGGATCCCGCCCAGCGGGTTGTTCTGGACCCAGCCGGTTGCGCGCGACGCTTTGACGGTCTGCCTGGGCCAGGGAACCGCGATGCTCGGGGTCCGGAATCTCCCGGAGGGTGATGCCCATACACTGCTGAACGCGCTCACCGGCGGGCCAACGGTGCCAGCGACCGTCTCATTCGATATGCGCTGGAGGGCGATTGGGTCGGCGATGCATCTGACCGATCCGGTTCATGGCTTCACCGGGAAGTTCCTGCTCAGCACGGTGACTATCGAGTGGTCGGTCAAGGAAGCAGGCTTCGAGTTCCATTCCGACCCGGCCTCGACGACGGTAAATGTGCGGTCGGTGCTGGGCCATGAGCGCAACGGCGTGTTCTTCGACCAGATAGGCGAGGACGCCGGCGCGTAGCAGGACGAGGTCGTCGGCCTCCCCGACCGCATCATCCGAAGGTCACAAACTACTGACTGGCGTTACGACTACGGATAGACAACAACAAACCAGGGACGCCATTGCGGCGCCCCTGGCTGTCTATTCCTTGTCTGACGATGCTCGTGTCGGTCAGGACACCGGCACCAGCGCCTCGACTTCGCGTAGCGTGAACTCGCCGTCCGTGGCCTCCACCAGCACCTGGTGGCCGGCGTGGAAGCGCCCGTCGAGCAAGCCCTCCGCCAGCGGGTCTTCGATGACGTTCTGGATCAGGCGGCGCAGCGGGCGAGCGCCGTAGGTGTGGTCGTAGCCCTGCTTCGCCAGTTCGTCCATCGCCTCGTCACTGACTTCGAGCGTGATTTCCTGCTCGGTCAGTTGCGTGCGAACGCGCTGCAACTCGATGTCCACGATCTGGCGGATGTGCTCCGCCGTCAGGCTGTGGAAGACGATGATGCCGTCAATGCGGTTCAGGAACTCGGGCTTGAAGGTCTTCTTCAGACCGTCGAGCACCTTGTCCTTCATCTTCTCGTAGTCGCTGCGCTGCTTCCGCGTCTCGTCCTGGTGGACGACGAAGCCGAGCGTCAGTTCGCGCGAGATCGCTTCCGCGCCGACATTGGAGGTCATGATCAGGATCGTGTTGCGGAAGTCCACCCGGCGGCCCTTGGCGTCGGCCAGGTTGCCGTCTTCCATAATCTGGAGCAGCATGTTGAAGGCTTCGGGGTGCGCCTTCTCGATCTCGTCCAGCAGGATGACCGAGTACGACTTGCGCCGCACGGCCTCGGTCAGTTGGCCGCCTTCCTCGTAGCCGACGTAGCCCGGAGGCGCGCCGACCAGCCGCGACACGTTGTGCCGCTCCATGAACTCCGACATGTCAATCTTGATCAGCGCGTCCTCGGAGCCGAACATGAACTCCGCCAGCGTCTTCGCCAGCTTGGTCTTGCCGATGCCGGTCGGGCCGAGGAAGATGAACGAGCCGATCGGCCGCTTCGGGTCTTTCAGCCCGGCGCGGGCGCGGCGCACAGCCCGCGCCAGCGTCGTGATCGCCTCGTCCTGGCCGACAACCTGCTTGTGCAGTGCGGCCTCCATTTCGAGCAGCCGCTGCGATTCCTCACCGGAGATGCGGATCAGCGGAATGCCGGTCCACATCGAGACGACTTGCGCGATGTCTTCTTCCGTGACGACCGGCTCGTCCTGCTGCTGCTCTTCCTTCCAGTCCTTCTCCAGGGAGCTGATCCGCTCGCGTAACTTGCGCTCGCGGTCGCGTAGCGAGGTCGCCAGGTCGAAGTCTTGCGCTGAGATGGCGGCGTCGAGTTCGTTCTTCAACGCCTCTAGTCCGCGCATCGCCTCCTTCAAACTTGGCGGCGACGCCGAGCGATACATCCGCACACGAGAAGACGCTTCGTCAATCAGGTCAATCGCCTTGTCGGGCATGAAGCGGTCGGTCACGTACCGCTGCGCCAGGTTGGCCGCCGCCTTCAGCGCCTCATCGCTGATCTTCAGCTTGTGGTGCTCTTCGTAGCGTTCGCGAATCCCTTCGAGGATGGAGATTGTCTCTTCGACGCTCGGCTCCTCGACTTGAATCGGCTGGAAGCGCCGCTCCAGCGCCGCGTCGCGCTCGATGTACTTGCGGTATTCATCGAGCGTCGTCGCGCCGATCGTCTGCAACTCACCGCGCGAGAGGGCCGGCTTGAGAATATTGGCCGCGTCAACCGCGCCCTCCGCCGCTCCAGCGCCGACGAGGGTGTGCAACTCGTCAATGAAGATGATGGAGGAGGTCTCCTTGACCTCGGCGACGATCTTCTTCAGCCGCTCCTCGAACTCACCGCGATACTTGGTGCCGGCGACGAGCGCGCCGATGTCGAGCGCTACCAGCCGCTTGTTCTGCAACTGCTCCGGCACGTCGCCAGCGACGATCCGCTGCGCCAGCCCCTCGACGATGGCCGTCTTGCCGACGCCCGGCTCGCCGATCAGCGCGGGATTGTTCTTGGTGCGGCGGGAGAGAATCTGCATCACCCGCTCGACCTCGTTCATCCGGCCGATGACCGGGTCAAGTTTGCCGTTGCGGGCCGCTTCGGTCATATCGAAGCCGAGCGCGTCCATGTAGGGGGTCTTGGTCTGCTGCTTGCCGCCCTGGCTGTAACCGCCCTGCGACGAGAGCACCTGGATGACCTGGGCGCGCAGTTTCTCCAGACTGACGCCGAGGCTTTCCAGCACGCCGGCGGCGATGCCTTCGCCTTCCCGCACCAGGCCGAGCAGCAGGTGCTCCGTTCCGATGTAGTGATGATTCAGTCGCCGCGCCTCGTCCACCGCCAGTTCGATGACCTTCTTGGCGCGCGGCGTCAGGCCGATCTCGCCCATGATCATCGTTTCGCCGCGGCCGATAATAAACTCCACGGCGGAGCGCACCTTCGGCAACTGGACGCCAAGGTTGTTGAGCACGCGCGCGGCGATGCCATCACCTTCACGCACCAGGCCGAGCAAGAGATGCTCCGTCCCGATGTAGTTGTGATTGAAGCGTTGTGCTTCCTCCTGGGCCAGAGTCAGCACCCGCCGCGCCCGTTCGGTGAACTTATCAAACTTGTCCGCCATCGCGTTTCTCCCACAATCCCGCGGTCATGTGCCACGAACCTTGCCAGTCCATCGCCGCACCGGGCGCTGTGATGCGGCGTCTTAACATATAGCCCCCACAGCCGTGACAGCAGTGGGGGCTGTATACCTACATTAAAGCACGCCCGTCGTCACGGCGCTACTGGTTGTGAACGGACGAACCGGCTGATCCTGCCGCCCAGAAGTACCAGCGGACGAGGACCATAAGCGGCCAGCGACGACAACCACGCCGCGCGCCTCACTATGAGGCTGGCGCGGGGGTCGTCTCTGGCTCGTGATTTGGCTCTTCAGCCTGCGCCTGCGCCTGGGCGGCGGCGAACGCCTGCGCCATCGCCCCGGACGCCGCCCCGGCTGATTCAGCGCCGGTTTCCACCGGCGGCGCCTCAACAACCGGCTCTTCCGCCGGCGGCGCTGGCGGCGCTGTTTCGGCCGGCGCCGTATCGGCGTTCGGCGCCTGCGGCGCGTTGCCTTGCGGCGCCTGGCCGCCATCATCCGGCAGCCCCAGCAAGGCAGGATTCATGCCACTATCGTTCGCTCGTCGCAGGCTCAGGCCAATGCGCCGTCGCTGCGGATCGATGCGGATGATACGGACCTGGACATCCTGGCCTTCCTGCACGACTTCGCGCGGGTGATTGACGCGCTCGTCGGAGAGTTCGGAGACGTGGATCAGCCCCTCGATGCCGTCCTCAATCCGCGCAAAGGCGCCAAAGTTCGCCAGTTGCGTGATCGTCGCCGGCACCACCTGCCCGATCTCGTACTTGGTCGCCACCCGGCTCCACGGCTCGGGCTGCGTCCGCTTGATCGAGAGCGCGATCTTTTTTTCCTGCGGGTTGACGGAGAGGACGAAGACGTCCACTTCGTCGCCCACCTTCAGAATTTCGCTGGGGTGCTTGACGCGGCTCCACGAAATCTCCGACAGGTGAACCAGCCCGTCCGCGCCGCCGATATCCACGAAGGCGCCGAAGTCGGCGATCGAGGAGACGCGGCCCTTGCGCGTCTCGCCCTCCTTGAGGTTCTCGATCAGCTTCTCCTTCATCGCGTCGCGGCGCTCCTGCACCGCCATCCGCTCCGACAGGATCAGCCGGTTGCGATGTCGGTTGATCTCGATGACTTTGAGCGGCAGTTCCGTGCCGACGAGCCGCGCCATGTCGGCCTGCTTCGAAGCGTCGTCGCCACCGCGAATCTCCGTCACCTGCGAGGCCGGCACGAAGCCGCGCACGCCATCGAGGTTGACCAGGAGACCGCCCTTGTTGTAGTTGGTGACGGTGGCCGCGATCACTTCGTTCTTGTCGTACTGCTCTTGCAGGTGGCGCCAACTCTTCTCTTGCCGCGCTTTGTCAATGGACAGGACGGTGTGCCCGTCCTGATTCTCCGGCTGCACGACGAAGACCAGCACTTTTTCGCCGACCGCGATGTTGTTGACCTCGTCGGGGGTCAGCGTTGAGTATTCCCGCGCGGGAATGATCCCCTCGGACTTCGAACCGATGTCCACCAGGAACTCGTCGCGGTCGCGCTGCATGACGGTCCCATCAAGCACATCGCCATATTTGAGCGAGCGGTAATCGTGGCTGGGATCGCTGAGCAATTGCTGCATCAGGCTCTGCGGCTCAACCGATTCCTGCGCCGGCGTCTCTGCCACCGGCGCGGCTGCCTCAGTCGCACCGCTCTGTGAAGCCCCCAGCGCCTGCTCGCTCAGTTGATCTTGCACCTGCCCACCACGGTCTTCCATGCTTGACGTCACACTCCGTTCATTCAATTTCTCAGGCGTCGGACGGCCGTTTCTTCGTTCGAGAAGGGCTGAAACACAGCACATGCACAGCCAGGCTACGTTCCCAATCCTGAGTTGTCAACAGTATAAGGGCGAACAGCGCGAAACGCAAGGCTCGCTGCCGCATCTGGCATCATCGCGCCCTGCGTTCACCCTGGCCCTACCAGGGTACGTCCCTGACTTTTTGGCAAACGTCAGTGTATGCCGACCTATTCCCGCTTTCTCCAGGCAGCAGCGCTGGGACGCGTATCTCCATTCACACTACCACGTCACTATAACACAAGTCGGCAGTCGCCGGTTGACTATCGTCAGTGGGGTACGGTCAACACACTGCGTGGCTGCCGCCTACCTGCCTTGCGCTACCATTACGCAAATACGCTGGCGGCGCCTGACAGACGACGAATAAGGAAGCGCACGGGATATGGCACAACCAGAACTGCAACAACCAGCACCGCGAATGGCGGTCGCGCTGCTGGCGCACGGCAGCCGGCGGAGCACAGCGACCGCAGACGGGATGCGCGAGATCCAGCGCCGGCTGCAAGCGCGCCTGCCTGGCCTGCCGGTCGCGCTGGCCTTCTTCGAGTTCCTCCAGCCCACGCTGACTGAGGTCGTCGCGGACTTCGCGGCTCGGAAATTCTCCCAGGTCGTCGTGCTGCCGTACTTCCTCTTCGCCGGCCGGGAGATTCAGGTAGACATTCCGGCGGAACTGGACCACATCCGGCAGCAGCACCCCGGTGTGACGCTACACCTGGCCGAGCCGCTCGGGCTGGACGACCGGCTGGTCGCCTACGTGGCGCACCTGGTGGCCGGCGCGCTCGACGGCCGAAGCCAGTGCTTGCCGGTGGCGACCCGCCTACCCAGCCGGCGCGATCGCGGGCATGTCGGCGTGATCGTCTGCAATCGCGGCAGCCGCCGCCAGTACGACGCGGGCGACCGGCTGCGCGGCCTCTGCGCGCGGCTACAAACGCACCTGGGCAGCGATACGCTAGTCGAGCCGGCCCAGGCCGAATATGGCGAGCCGGACCTGACCATCGAGACCGCCGCCAGCCGGCTCGTCCAGGCTGGCGTGCGGCGCATCGTCATCGTGCCCTACCTGCACTTTCCGGGCAAGGTGCTGGCGGTCAATATCGTCCCCGCGACGCGCCGCGCGCAGGCCGCTCATCCAGAGGCGAGGTTTCTCCTCGCCTGGACACTCTGCGTCAACGACGCCGCGCTGGATATTTGTGTCGAGCGGGTTCGAGGCGTGAGAGAGATGAATGACGAGTGACGAGTGGAAGCTGGTTAGCGCGATGCTGGACGGTGAGCGCGGCGCCGTTGCGGCCAGGCGCCTGGCCCTGCGCCCACCTCTGCCCCCTCGTCCCATGTCACTCGCCCAAACCACTGGATGTGCTCACGAAGCGCGACGACCTCACCGACGACGATTGTCGCGGGCGAGGTGAGATTGGCGGCGCGAGCCAGGTCCGGCAGGGTGGCGAGTGTGCCGGTGATGACGCGCTGCTGCGGCCAGGTGCCCCATTCGATCGCCGCCGCCGGTGTGTCAGCAGAGCGGCCACGGGCGATCAACCGTGCGGCCAGGCAGGGCAGCGTGCTCACGCCCATCAGTAGCACCAGCGTGCCGGTCAGCCCGGACGCCGCCCACTCGTCCACGAGTGCCGCGCTGTCCGGTTCACCGTGCCCGGTCATGACCGTGAATGATGACGCCACGCCGCGCTGCGTCACGGGGATGCCGGCATAGGCGGGCACGGCAACCGCGCTGGTGACGCCCGGCACAACCTCAAAAGGCACCCCGGCTCGCGCCAGCGCCTCGGCCTCCTCGCCACCCCGGCCGAAGACAAACGGGTCGCCGCCCTTCAGCCGCACCACCCGCTGCCCGGCCCGGCCCCGCGCGACCAGCAATTCGTTGATCGCCTCCTGCCGCAGCGTGTGGTGACCCCGGCGCTTGCCGACCGCGATTCGCTCGGCTGCTTGCGGGGCGTAATCGAGCAGGCGCGGGTCGAGCAGGCGGTCGTAGACGACCACCTCGGCGGTCCGTAGGCGCGCCAGTCCGCGCAGGGTCAGCAAGCCTGGGTCGCCAGGCCCCGCGCCGATCAGCGCCACGGGCGGGACGTCCGGCTGCCGGGAGAGTTCATCGAACAAGGTAAGTAGGCTCGCGTCGCTCGCCTGGTCCGGCGCGGCGACAGTAGTCGTCGGCCGGTGCTCGTCGCGCGTCATCGTCATCAGCCCGCTTCGTCGTCCAACGCGGCGCGCAGGCGCGCTTCCGCCGCGTCAATCTGCCCACGCTCGGCCAGCGCCAGCGTCTCCGGTTCCAGCGCCGCGCGCCAGCGCGCGAGCGTATGCCGCCGCCCGGCCGCCAGTTCCGCCTCACGTACCTGGACGACGCGGTCGAGCAGCGCCAGCAGGCCGTCGCTGATTGTCGCCAGGAGCCGGTCGCGGAGGATACTCGCCAGCGCCGGGCTGCCGCCGGCAGTCGCTACCGCGACCGTCAGCCGCCCCCGCCGCGCCACGGCCGGCATCGTGACATCGCCCTCATCAGGCGCATCAGCGACCAGCACCAGCGCGCCGCCCGCGCGGGCAGCAGCAGCAACAGCCGCGTTGACCTCCCGGCGATCCGTCGCCGCGACCACCAGCCACGCCCCGGCGAGGTCGCCCGCCTGATACACGCGCGGTTGAAGCCTGATCTGCCCGGCTCGCGCAAGCTCCGCCAGGCCAGGCATCAGAGCCGGCGCAATGACCCGTACGGCGGCGCCGGCCGCCAGAAGCGTACGCGCCTTGCGCTCGGCCACCGCGCCGCCGCCCACGATGACGCAGGCCCGGCCGGTCAGGTCGAGCGCCAGCAGGCATGGCACAACCGCGCCCGCTCGCGGCTCCGGGCCACCTGTGGCCGCCATTGTCGGCGCTTCGCTCGCTCGTTCCCGGACAGCCACGGCATTCCCCTGCATCGGCTAGGCGACGTGCGGACTAATATAACTTTGTTTATCGAGATTGTAAAGATTGGAATATCTCACTCGCGCTCTGCGGCCGTGTAGTGGGCGAGAAGGCAGCGAGTGCTAGCGAGCCGGGGATGAGGGTCGTACACTACGCTTCGCCAGCAGCGGCGCACATACCACACATGAAGGAGCAGCGATGGAGACCGCACGGATCATCTTCGACCGCGACTTCCGCATCGGCGCGATTGACCCGCGCCTCTACGGCTCATTCATCGAGCACATGGGCCGCGCCGTCTACGGCGGCATCTACGAGCCGGACCACCCGACCGCCAACGAGCAGGGCTTCCGCCAGGACGTCCTCCGGCTGGTGCAAGACCTCGGAGTGCCGTTCGTCCGCTATCCGGGCGGCAACTTCGTCTCGGGCTACCGCTGGGAAGATGGTGTCGGCCCGGTGGAAGAGCGCCCACGCCGCCTCGACCTCGCCTGGAAGAGCACCGAGCCAAATACGGTCGGCACGAACGAGTTCACCACCTGGGCGCGACAGGCGGGCGCGGAAGTCAACCTGGCCGTCAACCTCGGCACGCGCGGCATCGAGGCCGCCGCGAATCTGGTGGAATACTGCAATCATCCAGGCGGCTCATACTGGAGCGACCAGCGCATCACCCATGGTGTGCACGAGCCGCACGGCGTCAAGGTCTGGTGCCTGGGCAACGAGATGGACGGCCCCTGGCAGATCGGCCACAAGACGGCCGAAGAGTATGGCCGGCTGGCGCAGGAGGCGGCCAAGGTGATGAAGCTGGTGGACCCCACCATCGAGCTGGTCGCCTGCGGCAGTTCCAATCGCCGGATGCCGACCTTCCCGGAGTGGGAGGCGACGGTGCTCGACCATACCTACGAGCACGTCGAGTACATCTCGCTCCACACCTATTACGGCAACCACGACGGCAATCTTGGCACCTTCCTGGCTCGCGCGCTCGATATGGACGAGTTCATCCGCACGGTCGCCGCCATCTGCGACTACATCCGTGCGAAGAAGCGCGCGAAGAAGGTGCTGCACCTCTCCTTCGACGAGTGGAACGTCTGGTACCACACCCGCGCGGCCGACCGCCAGCAGACGCCCTGGGCTGTCGCGCCGTCGCTCGCCGAGGAGATGTACACGCTGGCCGACGCGCTGGTCGCCGGGACGATGCTGATCACCTTGCTGCAACACGCGGACCGCGTCAAGATCGCCTGCCTGGCCCAACTGGTCAACGTGCTGGCGCCAATCACGACCGTCACCGGCGGACCGGCGTGGCGGCAGACGATCTACTATCCCTTCCTTCACGCCTCGCGCTACGGACGCGGCGTCGCGCTGGACCTCCAGGTATCTTCGCCGCGCTACGACGACCCTGAGTTCGACGCGGTGCCCTACCTCGCGGCGGCGGCCACCCTTGACGAAGCGCAGGAGCAGGCGACCATCTTCGCCGTCAACCGTAGCCAGGACGAAGCCCTGCCCCTCGTGGGCGACCTGCGCGGCCTACCGGACTACCGCGTGGTCGAGCACCTGGTGCTGACAGACGACGACCCCGACGCCGGCAATACGGCCGCCGCGCCCGACCGCGTACAGCCTCACGCCGGCGGCGACGCGGACCTGGCCGACGGCCAGTTGACCGCCACCTTGCCGCGCTTCTCCTGGAACGTCATCCGCCTCGCGCGGCAGCCACACTGACGCTATGGGGGCAGCTGCAACGCCGAGGACGCGGAGAGCGCGGAGATTCTTGCGTGTATTGAGCGGCGCCTGGACGGCCAGAAACCGATCACGTCATGTCGTCATCGCGCCATATCTCTCGTTTCTCTCGGCGCCCTCCGGGCGCTCTACGTTAAAGCCGTCTGCTCAGGCGCTCGCGGATCGCGGGTGCGACTTCGCGCGCAAAGGCTTCGACCTGCTGCTCCTCATCGCCCGCGACCGGCCAGAAGATGAAGGTATCCTGGCGGTAGTCGCGCGCCAGACGCTCGACCAGCGCGATCCAGGTCGCCGCGTCGCCCACAATCATGCCCGAACGACCGGGGCGCACCCGCGCGCCGCTCTGACCGACGTCCAGCACGCCCATCAGGTTGTAGCCGCGCCGGATCGCGGTTGGTGGACGCCCGGCCGCCGCCGCGCCTTCATCAAGCAGGCGGTTGACCTCGGGCAACTGCTCAGGCGCGACATAACCGCTCGACACCAGCAGACCATCGGCCTGTTGCCCCGTGAGCCGGAGCATCCGTGGACCCAGCGCGCCCGTCCAGATACGGATCGGATGCGCGGGGGCTGGACCGAAGCGCGCGTTCGTCACCTGATGCACCGCGCCAGCGTACGAAAAGGCGCTGCCTGCGCTGGCCCACAGGCCGCGAATAATCTCCAGCGACTCTTTGAACGCCGTGTACCGCGCGGCCGGCGACCCCTGCGGTCCGCCGCCAAAGCCGGCGATGGCGTCCAGGTAGCCGCCCGCGCCCAGTCCCAGTTCGAGCCGCCCGCCGCTGAGAACGTCGAGCGTCGCGGCGGCTTTCGCGAGCAGCGCGGGTGGTCGCAGCGGCGTCGTCAGCACATTAGCGCCAAGGTGAATCCGCTCGGTTGCCAGCGCCAGCGCCGTCAGCAGCGTCCAGGTCTCATGCAGGCGCGGATTGTAGGGATGGTCCATCACAGTAAGCAGATCAAGACCGGACTGGTCGGCGATGCGCGCTCGCGCGAACGCCGCCTCCTCGCGCCCAATACCTGGATCTACGTTGATGCCGAGTAACGGTGTTTGCTCGATCACCTGCTCTTCTCCACCGCCAGGATGTTCGCCAGCCACAGTTACCTGGCGGCATGTGCCAGCGCCGCCTGGGCTGCGGCGAGCGCGTCGGCGTAGTTGACGCGCGGCGTGTCGTCGGCGGCGCGCAGGCGGGACTTGTAGCCGCCGTAGATCGCGTGGCCGGCCTGGAGCCAGAAGCAGTCTACGTGCGGGAAGCCGACTTCCCGCAGCCAGCGCAATTGCTCGAAGAGCGGCGCCGGTTGATCGAGCGGGTCGCCAGGGTAGCGGTAGTAGTTCCAGTGCGTTTCCTGAAAGCGTTCATAGAGCGTAGCACTACCGCTATAGGCAATGGCCTGCGCCTCCGCCGCGCGGTCCCAGGTCGCCGCGTAGACCTCCTGGGCCTCCGTATTGAGCGGCGCGACAAGATCGGCAATCAGCAGCGCGCCGCGCGGCGCCAGCCGGAAGGCCATATCGGCGAAGAGGCGGCGCTTGCCGGCGTTCGTGAGATGATGGACTGTCAGCGACGAGAGGACGCAACCCGCGCCGAGCGCGTAGTGCCGCCAGCCCTGGTCCGCGAGGTCAAAGGATTGCACCGTCGCGCGCTCACCGAAGGCAGTCAGGCGTTCGGCGGCGCGAGCGCGCATTTCTTCCGAACCATCCAGCGCAACCACCGTCGCCTGTGGGAAGAGTTCCAGGAGCGCGTGCGCCAGAAAACCTTCGCCGCAGGCCAGTTCGACCGCGCGGAATCGCTCGTCGCG
>DASUBC010000151.1:0-13772 GCA_035763465.1 Thermomicrobiales bacterium | reverse complement strand
GGTGGTACTCCTATCGCCCAGTTGCCCGTAGGTGTTCCAACCCCAGGCGAGCATGTCGCTGGGCAGGGGGCGGCGCTGATAGGAGCAGAAGGATTGCTAACGAAGGTGAGCGAACTGAGCAGCAGCAGGATCAGCAGGGCCAGTCGGCTGACCCTGGTCCAGCGGCGGGTATCCATGCGGCGCTCCTTTCGGGCCGAAGATCCGGTTCGCGCACGCGCGCCAGGAGCTGAGCGTGCCGAGACCGCCCGCGTTGGCGACCGCCGCCACCAGTTCCGGCGCGGTGGCGGGCCAGATGGCCACCTGCACAATCGGGTGCGCGCTGTCGAGCAGGTCACAGAGGTCCGTTCGCACCATAGCGCCGCTTCTCTGTCAGTTGCCGCCGTCCCGGTGATTGGTCCGGCGTGAGTGTCAGAGCGCCAGCTGGGTGATGCTGAGCAGGTCACCGAGGTCTGTCTGATACATGGCGAACTGGCCGAAAGCGTAGGACGTGTTGGCGGCCGGTGTGTCAGGGACGACAACCGGCCGCGTGGCGCGGTCCTCCACACTGTGCCGCGCCGCCGGCAGTGGCAGGCGCGTCCAGGCGCTCACCAGGTCCGGTCCCTTCGCAGCGCCGTTCGCCGCCACCGTCTCCGCGCGCAGGCGGTCTTCGAGCGTATCAATGTCCACTTCCGCCGCTGTCGCGATGCCGAACTTGAGGATGAGGGGCAGCATACTCCGCACCACTGACGCTAGCTCCTCGTAGCCGGTGTAGTCCGGCCCGCCGCCGATGCGCGCCTCAAGGTGTAGCCGTGGCTCCGGTAGCCCGGCCGTGAGGAAGGTCTGGCGCAGCTTGTCGCCCATCGCCAGCTCCACGCGGGCGCGCTGTCCCACCGCCAGGATCCAGCCGGCCGTCTGCCGCCAGAGCGCGGAGTCTGGCTGCCACGCCGGGCGGATGGTGAAATCCTGGAAGGCCACGATGCCACCAGGCTTGACCCGGCTGACGAACGCGCGGAGCGCCACCGCCGGGTCGGCGAGGTACAGCAGGATGAACCGCCCGACGACGGCGTCGAACGGCTTGTCCTGCGCCAGTTCCCGCACGTCGCCCACAGCGAACTCGACGTTCGCGTGGCCGGCGGCGCGGGCGCGCTCGCGAGCGACGACCAACACGGCGGGATTCAGGTCAACGCCGACGACCTGGCCGGTGGGACCGACGAGCTCGGCGGCAAGGAGCGCGACGTCGCCCGCGCCGGAACCGACGTCGAGCACGCGCATCCCTGGCACGATGCCCGCCTCGACGAAGAACCGCCGCGTGAACGGGTTGTAGTAACTGCCCTGGCGGATCAGGCGCTGCGTCTCCGTGTCCGTGCGCTCCAGCCAGTAGATGGGGTCGGCCTGGGCGGTGGTCTGCATCGCTGCCTCTCCATGTTGTGCTATTCGTGGCGCCATACGCCATCACGCCGCCAGTGGCGGGCGCGGCACATCCGCGCCCGCCACTACAAGACTGCTTACGGAACGATCTGGCGCAGTGGCCCCTGGTCATTCGCGAAGTTGCTGGTGTTCAGTACCTGGACGCCAGCGGTGTGGTCGCCGTTGAAGGGCGTCGTCGCGCCGGGGCAGCCAACGGAGGTGGCCGTTTGCGGCGAGTTGAACCAGAGACCCAGGTGGAACATGTGGACGGGCGCGAAGGGTGGGTTGCTACTCGCGTCCGGGAAGGGCGCGTCTGGGTGGACCACCGGCGCGGGCGCGGTGTTCGGCGCCACGGCGAAGGTCTCGATATTGAAGCGGCCGATGTACCGCTGATAGCCGTGCCCGTGGGCATCCGTCTCGATGTCACCCTGGTACCAGGAGACGCCGAAAGGTGCGTTTGGCACCTGGATGACGAAGAAATCGTACTCGGCGTTCGGGGCCAGCCCGTTGACCTCCAGGGTCAGTGACTCAACTGGACCGAGGGAACGGATCGTCACCGTACCAGTGGCGTTTGGCAGGCAGCCAGCGGTCACGATGCCGGGCGAGCGCACCATGTCGAACTTCAGTTTCTTCGTGTTCGCGGAGGCCAGCCCGGCCCCAACCAGGGCGATCGCCAGAGCCGCCGTCAGCGCCAGCACCAGGATTCGCATCCGTCGTCGCGCGATTCGTGCAAACATCGTCCGTTTCCTTTCAGTTCTGGTCGTCGCTTAGAAGTAGCTGTCGAGCGCCTGCCAGAGCGCGAGGGCGAACCAGGCGCGTGTGGCCGGCTGATCCCAGGTATCCCAGTTCGCGTCGGGGTTCGTGCCGGGGATGGCGTCGGCGTACTGGTAGTAGGTCAGCACGTCAAAGCGATGCCCTGTGGCGATAGAGATGTTCGGGTAGAGCGATGGGTCATCCACCGTCACTTCTTGCCAGTAGCCTTTGGCGACCATCGTGCGGGTGATGAAGGAGATCACCTGTGCGTAGAGCACGCTATCAGTGGGGCGGTACGTGCCGTCCTGGTAGCCGCGCGCCACATTGTGGAAGTTGAGCGTACCGACATTGCGCCAGAGATCGGGATCGATGAACCCCTGGTCGGGGAAGGAGTTCCCGTGGTTCTCCAGATCCCAGGTCTGCGGGCCGATGCCTGGGCCACTCTGGGGATTGCCGGGGCAGGCGCGGGCGATCAGCGCGGCCATCTGCGCGCGCATCGTCGGATCGTTGGGGCCGAAGAACCCGTTCTGGTAGCCACGAATGATGCGGCGGGCGGCGAGCTGGTTGATCGCTTCGTAGGCGGGGTCGGCCGGTAACACGTCGGGGAAGGACGGGATCGCGGCGAAGGTGGCAACCACCGCGTGGTCGGCGGTCATGGTGATGTCGCGCTGGTCGGCCCAACCATCGAACCGGCCATCAATGAACCAGCCGGTGAAGACCGCGCCGGTGTTCGGCGTAGCATTCAGGATCGCGACGCTCCCCGCTGGATAGTTGCCGCCGCCTGTGGCCGTGCCGGGGCCGGTGCTGGTGAGCGTGAGCGTGAAGTTCGCCGCCAGCACCGCGCTGGCGGGCGACGCTGCGCCGGCGCGGTGGGAGGCTGGCGGCGCGGTCGCAGTAAGCAGAAGGCTCGCCGCGCAGAAGAGGACAAGGTAGCGCAACAGTCGTTGCATGGTTTCCTCCCGTGGTGGTCCGCAGTCCGCCGGTCAGGCGTGTCCAGCGGGGCGGGTAGTGTGGTTCAGCGCAGCACAGCCGTGACCGTAACGACAGCACGCTGGCGGCGCGGGGTGGTTGGTGGCTATGGCATCAGCAGTCCCTCCTTCTTCGGTAGGTCGTTCCAGGTGGCATAGCGGGCGACTCAGGCGGCATCCCACCCCTTACCCTGCCAGTGATGCGCCAGGACACGATCAGGCAAGGCGCTGGGTGGCTGGCCGTGCCGCCGCTCCCGCGCCTCGTTGAGCAGGAAGGTGCGCGTCTCCTCGGGAAAGAGTTCCAGGCGATCGAGGTGGCCGCAGTCCGGGCACGTCAGCCCCCATTCCCCATCGCCCAGGTAGACTGGCTCCCGATCGGCGATGTCGCCGGTTCGACCGCAGAAACATGTCTCGCGCATGGCAGCGTCCCCTTTCGTTGGAACTATCCGCGTGTCAACACTCGTCGCATTTCGCTCAATAGCGCCGGTGGTGCGCCGCCTTTCTCGACGAATCCATCGCCGCCGGCCAACGCGGCGCACCACCGGGCGGCGGCGTCCGCGTGAATGGAGAGAAAGAGGATGCGTGGTGGCTGTGGTGTCGCCCGGAGCGCGCGGGCGACCGCGAAGCCATCGGTATCCGGCAGCGCGATGTCGAGAATGACCAGGTCGGGCTGGAGGTCGGTGGCGCGACGGAGCGCCTCGGCGCCGTCGCCGGCCTCCCCGACGATCACCAGGTCCGGCTCGTCCTCCAGCGCCCAGCGCAACGCCTCGCGCACAGCCGGCGCATCGTCAACCAGCAGCACCCGGTATGGCATGACGAGTAGCCCCATCGTTGTACCCTCTCGTCATGCCCGTCAGCGGCTATGCATGACGCTGGTGGGCAGTGGCCTGGATCAGTATTCCGCACTCCATTCCGCCATCCGGCGATCACTACATTGCCACTAGCATGACAGTGACAGTGTTCTGGCACATCTGGCGGCGGTAGGGATGTTTCTATTGACGATGGTTGGATACGACTACCTGACTGGAGTTAGGTGGATGATCGACCGATGGAACTAATCCGTCAGGCGCAGTGGGCGCCATCGCGCTGGCAGCCTGCGGCTTAATTCGGCGTCTTCACAGTGTACGGAGTACAATAGCGCGGTAACGCAGCCGCTTTGATCGAGGGAGATTTGCTATGACTGTAGTGCAGCGCAGCGTGGTGATCAGCGCGCAGCCAGACGATGTCTTCGCCCTGCTGACCGACACCACGCGCTTTGGCGAATGGGTGTTCGGGTTTGCGGGCTTGATCGAAGGACCGGAGACCATCAGCGCCGGCACGATGTTTCGCTGGCGGATGAAGGGGCATGGGCTGACGCTCAAGCCGCGCGACGCCATTGTCGCCTTCGACGCCCCACATTCCTATACCGAAGAAGTGCGCGTTCCTGGCCTCGTGCGCGGCACGCTGACCAAGACTGTCGTGCCGCAAAAGCGGCGCACCCAACTCGTCTGGCGGCTGGAGTACCGGGTCATCGGTGGACCAGTTGGTCTCGTCGCCGATAAAGTGCTGGCCGGCCGGGTTGTGCGGCGCGCTGTCGAACATAGCCTGGCCGGCGCGAAGCGGGTACTGGAAACGCCGAAGCAGACAGTGCCGTCCGCGCGTGGCGGGTATCGCCGTCAGACAGCAGTGCGCTAGTGCGGGCCGGGTACCCACTTGTGGGTGGCGAGTGTGGAATGCGAAATCACGTTTGGCAAACGCCTGCGTGAGCCGCGTATGCTGCGAGGATTGGTGTGGCCGCGCATGAACAAGCTGGTCGAGACCGCGTTGTCGCTGATGAGCGCGTGTGCCCCGATCCTGTGCCGCACTCCCCACCCACAAGTGAGTACCCGGTCCACACTCCGCACTCGAACGGTCGCCACGACCCGCGCAACCAGCTCAACGACCTGACTGGACGCGAGTGGCTCTACTTCCTCTCCTCAGTCATCACGACGGCATATCCCGTCACTGGCCCCGGCTCGTACGGGCACAATCTGCGCCGGGCGCACCCATCGCCGAAGCCGCCGCAACTGATGGCGCCACTGATCGAATTCTTCACCCGGCGTGGCGGGCGGGTGCTCGATCCCTTCGCCGGGGTTGGCGGCACACTGCTCGGCTGCGCGCTCACCGGCCGCACCGGCGTCGGCATTGACCTCGCGGCGGAGTACCGCGACGTCTACCGCGCCGTCTGCGCGCAGGAAGAGCTGACCGAGCAGCCCTTCCTCATTGGTGACGCGCGCTTGCTCGGCGCGGAGCCGCTGCCTGCCTGCCTGGCGGCTCCCTTCGACCTCGTGCTGACCGATCCGCCCTACGGCGAGATGCTCTCGCGGCCCCAGGCGGGCGAAAAACGCAAGCGTACTGGCCGCGCCGACCCCACGCCCTTCACCACCGATCCCGCCGATCTCGGCAATCTGCCCCGCGCCGCGTTTCTTGCTGCGCTGGCGGAGATTATCGGGCTAGCCCTAACCAGGCTCCGGCCGGGCGGCCACCTCATCCTGTTCGCCAAAGACTTGCAGCCAACCGCCGGGCATCATAACCTGCTGCACGCCGACATCGTGACGCATTTTGCCGCCGCATTGCCGCAGCTGCGCTTTCGCGGGTACAAACTCTGGGTGGACCGCACGGTCAACCTCTATCCCTTCGGGTATCCCTACGGCTTCGTCGCCAACCAGCTCCACCAGTACATTCTGATCTGGCAGGCGCAAGCAAAAGCGCCGGATCGTCCCGTGCGGAAGTCTGGGAGCGCCCATTTGGATGGTAGCGCGCCGTAGAGGTGTTGCATCGCATCGCTGGCGATGGCGAGGAATGCTCTGACGCGCGGAAATTGTAGGTACTCTCCTCCATCATGGTCGTCATCTCGTCAACCATCCGCTTGACAATTGATGGCTTGTGCCCCAGGATGCGGCGACAGTAAGGCATACAAAAGCCGTAAGTTGGGGTGCGGTGGAGCAGTACACACAATGAGTAGCCGCAACTATTGGCTGGATTTATTCACTGGCACAACATGGCGGGAATTCCTGGACGCCGGAGCCAATGTGTCAGGTTTCCGCAGGAATCGCTGGCGCACTGTGCAGCAGATACAGCAAGGGGATTACCTGCTCTGCTACTTGACCGGACTTTCGCGCTGGATCGGTATCTTAGAGGTTACCTCAGAGCCTTTCGTGGATGATAGTCCAATCTGGCATGACGCTGACTTCCCATGTCGAGTCAGCGTCAAACCGGTAGTGCATCTCACTCCAGAGACTGCCGTGCCGGTCTTAGATATGAGCGACCAGCTCACCATATTTCAGAACCTTTCAAGCCCATTTGCCTGGACCGGTCACTTTCGTGGCTCGCCAGCACGCTGGAAGGCGCCTGATGGAGAGGCCGTCGTGCGGGCGCTCAGGGAAGCGCAGCTGCACCCTGTTCACCGTCAGTTCGATCAGCGAAAGTTGGATCGCCGACCCAAGCTGTTGGGCACGAAAATCGGCTCGGTTGTGGTGCCCGAACGTGAGGAGTCCGCGGAGGTTGGTGCCCAAGATTCTACTGCAAACTTGCCATCGGCGTCTGTACCTGTTGGCGGTTTGGAGCCACCAGAGGAAGTTACTCGTGAAGTTACCGTGCATGAGGAGATTCAGTGGCTCTTGCTCAAGCTGGGAAGCGATATGGGGCTTGACGTGTGGGTCGCCCGCAACGACCGGGGCCGCGAGGTCAATGGCAATCGGTTCGCTGATCTCCCACGGATCAAACGCGATCTGCCACTCCAGTTCGATGACCGAACAAATCTGACGATTCAGTTAATTGATGTACTATGGCTGCGCGGAAACGCTATCGTCGCCGCCTTCGAGATTGAGAGTACGACTTCCATATATTCTGGTCTACTCCGTATGTCTGACCTTATCTCCCTGCAACCGAATATCAACATTCCGCTCTACCTGGTTGCGCCAGACGACCGGCGTGATAAAGTCTTCACCGAAGTAAATCGCCCCACGTTCTCGCGATTATCGCCGCCCATGCGAGAGATGTGCCGATTCATCTCCTTCTCTACCCTCCGTAGTCGAGTATCTGAGGCAGCGTCATTCGTGCGCTACTTGCGACCAGAATTCGTGCAGGAATTCGCGGAAGTATGTGAGATTGACGACGTATGAGGGCGAAGGGTGGGAACACAAGTAGAACGTACGACGCGCAGAAGAACAGTTCTTACCACGTTGTGCAAGTTGCCGAGGCTCCGGATGTCTTCTGCCGAGATGAGACTGGCACGCTGCTCAAATCGGCCTGACTGAAGCATCTGCCGCCGCGCTCGTGACCCGCCGTCGCGCGTGTGCTACAGTCCTCTTTCGTGACCGCATTGGCGCGGCCACGGGCGCGCTGCCGCCCTGCCGGCGCTGCACGAGGGAAAGAACAATGACGGTGGTACACGACGAAACGGTGACAACGAAACGTCAGCTCACCATTGAGGACCTGGCGGCGATCAAATTGCTCGATGACCCGCAGCCTTCACCAGACGGCAGCCGGGTCGCCTATGTGGTGACGGCCTTCGATACCGACGAGGACGGCTACCGGTCGCAGATCTGGCTCGTCCCCAGCGAAGGTGGCGAGCCAGTGCGCTACACCGGCGGGCAGAAGGACTCGTCGCCGCGCTGGTCGCCCGATGGCCGCTGGCTGGCGTTCGTCTCCCGGCGCGACGATGGCACGGAGAAGGGGAAGAAAGCCGCGCGCCCGCAGGTCTGGGTGCTCGATACGGCCGGCGGCGAAGCCTGGCAACTGACCCAGACGAAGCATGGGGCGTCCGGCCCCGCCTGGTCGCCGGATGGCAAACAGCTCGCCTTCATCAGCCGAATCGGCGGCGCGGAAGACGATGATGAACCAGCCGACAAGGACGAGAATAAGGAAAAGAAGAGCGACGTCAAGGTCATCACCGAGATTCGCTACAAGGCCGACGGCAATCATCAACTCCTGGTCGGGCGCGGGCGACGCCACCTCTTCATAATTGACGTGCCCGAAGGCGACGGCGCAGCGGCGCCGGGCGAGGCCCGGCAACTCACTGACGGCGATTGGGACGATAACAGTCCAGCCTGGTCGCCGGACGGCCAGACGATCGCGTTCACATCGAATCGCACGCCAGAGCGCGACTTCAACAACCACGTTGACCTCTGGACGGTGCCAGCGGCCGGTGGTGAACCGCGCAAACTGACCGGCTCGAACGGCCCGGCCATGAATCCGGCCTTCTCGCCGGATGGCGCGCGGATCGCGTATTTCGGCCACACGAACCCCGAACCCTACCGGCGTTACGCCAACGCCAACATCTGGACCGTGCCTGCCGATGGCTCCGCGCCGCCGTGCAACCATACCTTCGACTTCGACCGCTCGTTCGGCGGCGGTGTCTCCAGCGACCTGCGTGCCGGTCTGTCCGCGCAGACGCCGATCTGGTCGGCCGATGGCCGGAGCATCTACGCGAGCGCGATCGAGCGCGGCGCTGAACTCGTCTATCGCGTAGACCTGGCGACCAACGCCGTCACGAAGATTGTTGATGGTGAGCGCGGCGTGCTCGGCCTGGCGCTCACCACGAACGACCGGCTCGTCTTCAGCGCGACCAACAGCCTGACGCCGAACGAACTCTACACCTGCGACCTCGACGGCACGGATGAGCACCAGCTGACCCAGCTGAACGACGAACTGCTAGCAGGCATCAACCTGAGTGCGCCCGAACGCTTCACCTACGCCGGTGCGGACGGCTGGGAGATAGACGGCTGGCTGATAAAACCAGCCGGCTTCACGCCGGGACAGCGCTACCCGCTGGTGCTGGAGATTCACGGTGGGCCGGCGGCGCAGTATGGCTTCGCGTTCTTCCACGAGTTCCAGTTGCTCGCCGCGCAGGGCTATGGCGTCCTCTACACTAACCCACGCGGCAGCACCGGCAAGACCGCCGCGTTCACCGTCGCCAACCGCGCGCGGTGGGGCGAGGAAGACTACCAGGACATCATGGCGGGTCTCGACGCCGCGCTCGCCGCGCACGACTGGATTGACCCGGCGCGGCTCGGCGTCGCGGGCGGTTCCTACGGCGGCTTCATGACGAACTGGGTGGTCAGCCACACCGACCGCTTCAAGGCTGCCGTGACGATGCGCTGCGTCTCGAATCTGCTCAGTTTCTTCGGCACCAGCGATATCGGCTTTACCTTCCTCGACATGCAGTTCGAGACCGAGCCGTGGCAAGACCTCGACCTGTTGCTGCGCCACTCGCCCATCACCCACGCGCACAAGATTCAGACGCCGCTGCTCATCATCCACTCGGAGGCTGACTTCCGCTGCCCGATCGAGCAGGGCGAGCAGATGTTCATCACCCTGAAGAAACTCGGGCGAACGACCGAATTCGTGCGCTTCCCGGACGAAGACCACAACCTCTCGCGCAACGGCAAACCCGCCCACCGCGCCGAACGCCTGCGCCACATCCTGCGCTGGTTCAAGACGCATCTTGAGTAAGCTGCGGGTTGCCGGTTGACAAGGTACGGCTTTCGGCTCTCGCTCGCTACGGGCAGAGCCTGAGGTTCTTCAGCTACCGGTAGCCGGAGAACGAGCTACTCTGCGTCAAGGCGCAGTGGCGGTCCCAAGAGCGCCATGTCATATTTGGCAAACAGCGGTGCCAGAACCGTAGGATCGGGTGAGCCACTGCGTGCAATCGGCCCGAACTCCTCGTAAAACTTGTGTCCGCCGCCCGGTGTATAGACAACGATGATCTCGCCCGGGGCGTCGGTCAAGTTCAGGAACGCGTGTGGGACTTTCGACGGTAGGTAGGCAAAGCCGCCTTCGTCGCAGTAAAAGGTCTCGTCGCCAATCCGGATTTTGAACCGGCCTTTTAAGACGTGGATTGTCTCCTCCTGCGTGTGATGCACATGCAGCGGTGGGCCGCCGTGCGGCGCAACCCCGACCATGAAATAATCGAAGGCACCGCCCGTGTCTTCGCCCGTAACCTTGAAGGTGAGATCCCTACCGGGACCGGACGTGAGGACCAGTCCTGCATCTTTGGCGAGCACGATGTAGCGACTCGTGGCCATGTTCTCGCTCCTTCTCCACTTGCATCGCGACTGATCAGAGGATACACTCAAAATAGTATGCCCCCTAACTATTTTTGTCAAGAGGCTAATAATAAGGAGGCTAATCATGCCGCAGGCCATCCAGATCGCGCCGGATTTTGCCGCGCTATATCCGACCGCAAGCGCCAGTGCGACCGAGTGTGCCATGAATCTGGTGCTCACCGCTGACCTGTTGGTGAAGCGGATCGCCACCCTGCTCCAGCCCTTGAACCTCACCCCCACCTCCGGGCTGGTGCTGAGCATCCTGGCAGACGCGGAGGAGCCTTTACCGCCCAGTGCCATCGCTGACCGGCTGATCATCAGCCGCGCGACGGTCACAGGGCTGCTCGACTCACTCGAACGCCGGGAATATCTCCTGCGTCGCCCTCACGCCTCGGACAGGCGGGTGGTTCTAGCGGAGATCACCGCCACGGGAAGGCAGGCCGCAAGCGCCTTTCGTCCCATCGTCCATCAGCACCAGCGGGAATGGCTTGAGGTCTTGAGTGCGACCGAACAGCAATGGCTCCTCGACGCGCTTCATCGCGTACAGGCGCGGCTGTTGGATCCCGACTGATCAGTCGGGATTCCCGCCGCACGTTGCGTCTGATGCAGTTCCCAGTCCTCGTCGTTGGTGTGCGGTCAGAATCACCGGCATGCAGTCAGCGGAGAGGGAGGAACCATTCGTCGAGCAACCGGGCTGCTACTTGCCGATATATTCGAGTGCCTGCATTGCCCAGGCAAGAAGCTAGCGCGACGAAACGGTATTGGCTGACTGAAGCACCTGGCAACCTGTCAATCTGCAACCTGCCCGTTGTAACCTTCCCCGCCAGGCGGCGTATCTTAAGGCAAGAGATACGGCGAGAAGGGCACGGCACGGCGGCCCAGCGCCGTCCGGGGCAGCGCCGGGGGAGGGGAACATGCAGTGGCCGACCGATACGCTGGCGGTAATTTACCTCTCGCTCTTCCTGTTCGGCTTGCTCTTCACGATCGTCTCCATGGTGCTCGGCGCCGGCGAGGGCCATCTCCACGCCGGTGATGCCGCCCACGGCCACCTGCATCTGCCGGACGCGCACGGGCACGCCCATGCCGGTGGCGAAGGCGCGCACGCGTCAGCCAACGGCGGCCATGCCCACGCGGGCGATGCCCAGCCATCCCAACTGGCCGGACCGTCACCCTTCAACCTGCTCACCATCCTCGTCTTCATCACCTGGTTTGGCGCGGCGGGCTACGTGTTGCGTGTGACCTCGGGACTGGTCGCGGCGGCGGGCTTCCTGCTCGCCGTAGTGATTGGCCTGGCCGGGGCGGCGCTGATTCACCTCGTGCTGGCAAAGGTTCTGTGGCGCGGCCAGACACAACTCGACCCGCTGCTCTATGAGCGCACGGGCACGATCGCGCAGGTCACGTCGTCCATTCGCGCGGGCGGTACTGGCGAGATTGTCTACACGCTCGACGACGCCCGGATGGTGGACGGCGCGCGGAGCGATGATGGCGCCGCCATTCCCGCTGGCGCGAGCGTCATCATCCTGCGTTATGAGGGCGGGCTGGCCTACGTGCGCGTGACCGACGCCCAGCTGGAGTCCAGCGAGTTTCTCGGCGAGCCGGTCGAGCCAGTCTCGCAGCCACCACCGCGCCACCTGATTGATTAGTGCGTACGTACGCGGTATTATGCAACCCAGGTCAGCCGTTCTGTCATGTCAGGCGCGCCTTACTGTAGTCGCGTTCATGTAAGGGTCATCCCGAACGAGGAGGAAGCAAGTCATGCCAATTCTGGCGATCGTGGTCATCGTCGGGGCAGTCTTCGTCGCCATCGTCGTGTTGCTGACGGTCATCGGCATGTATCGCAAGGTCGCGCCGAACGCCGCGCTGATCGTCTACGGCTTTCGTGGCTCCCGTATCGTCAAGGGTGGCGGAACGGTCGTGTTGCCGCTGGTGGAGAACGCGCGCGAACTCTCGCTCGAACTGATGAGTTTCGACGTCGCGCCACAGCAAGACCTCTACACCAATCAGGGTGTGGCCGTGAACGTCGAAGCGGTCGCGCAGATCAAGATCAAAAGCGACCCCGATAGCATTCGTACGGCCTCCGAGCAATTCCTCTCCAAGCCGCCCCAGGCGCGCGAGGGGTTGATTCGGCTGGTGATGGAAGGGCACCTGCGCGGCATCGTCGGCCAGCTCACCATCGAGTCGCTGGTGAAGGAACCAGAGATGGTCGCTGAGCGCGTCCGCTCCAACGTCGCGGCCGACATGGACAAGATGGGGTTGGAAGTCGTCTCCTTCACCATCCGCGAAGTGCGCGACAAGAACGAATACATCGCGAACATGGGCAAGCCGGATACGGCCCGCATCAAGCGCGAAGCGGACATCGCCGCCGCCGAAGCCGAGCGCGACACGGCGATCAAGCGGGCGCAGGCGATGCGGGAGGCAGCGGTCGCGCAGGCGGCAGCCGACCAGGAGCGCGTCATCGCGCAGACGGCTTCGCAGACGAAGCAAGCCGAAGCCGTGCGCGACCTCGACCTGAAGAAGGCGCAGTACGAGGCGTCGGTCAAGGCGCAGCAGGCGCAGACCGATAAGTCGTACGAACTCCAGGCCAATATCGCGCAACAGCAGGTCGTGGCCGAGCAGGTGCGCGTACAGCGCGTCGAGAAGGAAGAACAGGTCAAGGTTCAGGAAGCCGAAATCGCGCGGCGCGAGAAGGAACTGATCGCGACGGTGCTGCGGCAGGCCGAAATCGAGAAGCAGCGCATCGAAACCCTGGCCGCCGCCGAACGCCAGCGGTTGACGCTGGAGGCGCAGGGCCGCGCCGAGGCGGAAAAGGCGCATGGTTTCGCCGAAGCCGAGATCGCCCGGGCCAGAGGCGAGGCGGACGCGACGGTGATCCGGACCAAGGGCCAGGCCGAGGCCGAGATCATCCGGTCCAAGGGCCAGGCGCAAGCCGACGCGATGGACGTGCAGGCGCAAGCGTACAGCGGCTACGGCCAGGCCGCGATTCTCGACAAGTTGCTCGGCAGTATGCCTGAACTGGCCCGCGCGATGAGCGAGCCGCTCTCGAAGGTAGACAAGATCACCATCGTCTCGACCGGCGACGGGCACAACGGCAATGGTATTGGCTCGTCGGCGATGGTTGGCGATGTCGCCAAGATGATCGCCCAGGCGCCCGCGCTCTTCGAAGGACTGACCGGGATGAAACTTGGCGATCTCCTCAGCGCCGTACCGGCCATCGGCGAGGCGATCGAGAAGGCGCAGACCAACGGCCGCGCGGACGAGAGCAAGCGCCTAGCGGCGGTGAACGCCGCCAGTGCGCCGCGCCAGCCGGAGCCGCCGAGCGACGCGCTCAATGGCAACGGCTCAGACGGCCAGTAGACGCACTGCACGACAACGTTCACGACGCTCCCGACGAGATGCGCTCGTCGGGAGCGTTTTGCGTAGTAACGGCCCTCACCCCCTGGCCCGCGACCCACTGCGGTGGGTACCCCGCCGCCTTGCAGGCGAGGGGGAACTCGCTATGGCCTGACCAGTGTTCCCCCTCTCCCGTCGAACAGGAGAGGGGAGCAGCCGACAACCTTGTGCCCTTCTCCCCTCGCCCGTGTCACGGGCGAGGGGGCCA